>JAUWXC010000081.1 GCA_030616565.1 Methanocellales archaeon
ACCATAGAAATCGGAATCCACAGCATATTTGCTGAGGTAATACCATATTATACTGGCAATTTCGAGGACCCGGTCCCGCCAGGGCACGTTCCAAGGGAGCACTGTCTCCAGTGCCACGAGGATTATCGGGACAGGACGAGTCATCTGGAG
Source organism: Methanocellales archaeon (assembly GCA_030616565.1). Classification (GTDB taxonomy): domain Archaea; phylum Halobacteriota; class UBA148; order UBA148; family JAUWXC01; genus JAUWXC01. The sequence goes on from JAUWXC010000081.1 coordinate 151, forward strand.
ATAAATCCACACGGCGGTGGCGACAATTGTGATGCCTGTCATCAAGGGCATCAAAAAGAATTTGGAGACCCAGACTGTGCCAAATGTCATGCAGGCCCTTATGCGAATCTAAGAGAAGCGGGGGGCAAGCACGCAGCACTTCAAGATGACAGAAATTGTGCATTCTGCCATGATGTGCATGCATACATACCAGGATGTGCCGACTGCCATGGGTACGCTCATGGTGAAGATTTTGCATCTTGCGGTGACTGCCACGTCAACGCTCACATGCCAGGAGACATCGAGCTAAAACCGATAGACTCAAGATTCTGTGCAAGCTGTCACGCTGAACAGAGTGGGGAGTTGGAGAGCTACCCGTCCAAACATGCAGAAGTGCGGTGTATGTCATGTCATCCGGAGCATAAAAAAGTTCCAACCTGTGATATGTGTCATTTTGGACACGGTGATATGACCGGAGCAGATTGTGCTGACTGCCATGCCAGCGGGCATATGCCCAAGGAGGTAAGTTATGCTACCACTACACCGTCTAACTTCTGTGTGGGGTGCCATGCCGAGCCGTATCAAGTGTTAATGACAAGTGCCACAAAACACACAACGCTGACCTGTGCATATTGCCATCCAACACATGGACTCATACCAACCTGTGAGGCATGCCACCGACCACTTCCACACGGAACTACGTTCACAGACTGTGCTACATGCCATGATACGGCTCACAGCACGAGGATATGATGTGTGCTAAAAAGCGTGAAATTCCTGTTCTGATTTAGTGGGCGAACTCATAGTTTTTAGTTTCTCTTGCACCTTGGTGCCCAGGTCTGTCATGCGCCAGTCGAATCCATCGCCTACTTTCTCCCCTTTTTCTATCAGATTGTATCTGGATAGGGTGTTCACTGATACGCCCATCGAACTTTGCCACCCCATCCTTTCTTCGATGTTTTTATCAGTTATCTTGGCGTTTTTATCGGGAAATACCATCAGAACCCTTGCAGCCGTGGTATTACATAGCTCCTCTGCGATGATATCGGCTCTGTCATAGGTGTATTCATTCGACTGGCTACGCTCGTTCGATCGGCCTGAAAGAATTTCTCTCCAAACTTTTTCATCTGCATGGCTGATGGCGGGTGCTGTAATGTCTCCACCTATCACCTCACCCATATCGATCTTTTTGGAGTGAGTGCTAACGTGTATCTCTTTTTTTTCTAAATCAAAAAATAAGATCACGTCGCCGACATCCCGCCTTACGATCATCATCTTGCTCCGTATTCTGTGTCTAACGACTCGCCCTTTACTTCCTCGCTCACATCAGCCATCTCATGTACGTCAGAAGTATGTGCTTTTTCGCCCTCGCCCTCTTTCATGTTAATCATCTTGGGCAAGTCGGAGATGTGTATCTCTTTCTTATCTAGGTCGATGAACAAAACTGCGCCGCCAACATCCCTTCTTACAATCGTCAATTGACATCCCCCCCTTGATAATACTCAATTATCTCGTATTTATCTTTTACCCTACGCTCATGTGCGAACGATAACCATAATACCCTTCACGTTTTACCTGTTTTAAGCATGACGAAAGAGAAGGCCGCAATCGGAGGAACGTTTGAACCTTTACATGACGGTCACAAAGCACTGCTCAAAAAAGCATACGAACTCGGTGACGTTTATATCGGGCTGACATCCGATGCCATGGCAAAGCGCCGGTACAGAGATGTGATGCCGTATGGGCAAAGAAAACAAATCCTTGAGCAATGCATTCGTAGGGAGTTCGGCGTACAAGCAAATATCTTTGAGCTGCGCGATCCATACGGGCCTGCTATTAGCGAGCATTTTGATCACATTGTGGTATCTCCAGAAACATATCCCATAGCCGAAAAGATCAACCAAATCAGGGCAAACAGAGGGCTCCCATCCATAGATATAATCAAGATCGATTTTGTATTGGCCCAGGACGGCAAACCCATTTCTGCTACCAGGATCAAAAACGGCGAAATCGACGAGCACGGCGTTTTGCTCCGGAAATAGTGCCAATCTTTTTATCCAATTGCATATTACTATCTATCCGGGGCAGTAGGGTAGCCTGGTCGATCCTCGCGGCTTTGGGACAACCCTGTCCGCTTCGCGCAAAGCGTTGACGGAAAAAAGGGAGCAGAATAGCCGTGGACCGCAGTTCAAATCTGCGCTGCCCCATTCTGCGCTTTGAATAAAAAGAAGGAAAAGAAGGTCGAACCAACCAAAAAGGAGGTGTTCTTAGGAGGGGTGTAGGAAGAAAGAACATGGTTTTTGATTGATTCGACAATTGCCGATATGTACTTCGTGATATTTATATGTTTCCAGTGGAAACGCACCCTGGAAGGCAAAGTTTTAAACATAGAAAAGCCTCAACGTGATATTATACAAAAAGTCAAAAGGGGGTGGGAAAGGTGAAGAAAGACGTCCAAGACACTTTGGCTCTCGGAGTTATTTTGATTCTCGCACCACTGATCATTTTTGTGGTTAAGACCGCTATGGGTCTAACCATGGATGCGGTAGCCAGCATATCCAGCCACATCGGATTAATAGGCGTTCTGCTGTGCATATATGCATTAAAAATGCAAAAGGCATGAGGTACACAATCTACGATATCCAATCTACTCTTTTTTCTTTTTATTTTTTTATAGATGAAAACGCTTAATAGGGCGGTGACAATAATAAGGTGGGCGCCATGATAAATGATATCCAGATATATGAAAACATCTTCAAAATCTGTTTGAGTATAGCCCTGGGTATGTTCATAGGCATGGAGCGCGAATGGGCACAAAAGGGGGCAGGCATCAGAACGTTTGCGTTAATCAGTTTGTGTGGAGCTGTTTTTGGTTTTATAGGCTATCAATTGATATTTGTGGGTGCAGTCTTCGTCGTGATATTGTCCGCGTTTGAGTCCATATGGAGTTTGCTCAAGGGGGGAGACGTGCATCTGACGACCATGGTGACAATCGTACTCGCATACTGTACCGGCGTCTTGGTCGGATTAGAGTTTTACCCCTTTGCGGTCATCCTTGCCATTACCGTCACGGCGTTGCTGGCGGTCAAGCATGAGTTGCACGACTTCGTGGGAGGGATGTCTGCTCAAGACGTTAAAGGTGCGGTCAAATTCGGCATCCTGGCGTTTGTGATATTCCCCTTATTACCGGGCACATACATCGATCCCTGGCAGATTATAAATCCCAGAATGATCTGGCTGATGGTCGTGTTGGTTTCCGGATTTGGGTTCTTTAACTACATCATAATGAAAAGAATGGGCAGTCGTGGAATCGCATACACCGGCTTTTTCGGCGGTCTGGCGAATAGCACGGCCGTGGTCGGTGAACTCGTATCACGTGCACGCTCACACCCTGACTTGGTGCTGTTCACTGCGGCCGCGGTGACCCTGTCCGATGTCGCCATGTGTCTGCGAAATTTCATCATCTGTATAGTGTTTTCATATGGCTTCGATGGAGGGGAGCTGGCATCGGTCGTTTTGTTCCCCTTATTGGGTATGGCTCTTGTTGGGCTGTTCTATTCCTTTTTCATGGGTACAGGCGCGTCCAAGGTCGAAGTAGAGCTCAAATCACCATTCAGCATAACGCATGCATTAACCTTCGGATTGATATTTCTGTGCATGATCTTCATCTCTGCCATGGCGCACATGCAATTTGGTGGTGCAGGCTTTTATATCTCAGAGCTTATCAGCGGTACGATCAGTAGTGCAAGTGCAACGACAAGTGCTATCGTTCTCTATCAGGCAGAAAAAATAGATCAGACGACTGCAGCGCTCGGCATCATTCTCGCTAATATCTCGAGCGTCGTAGCCAAGATAGGATTGATAGGAGTTGCTGGCAATAAGGAGCTTACAAAACGCGTCGCCATTGGCGGCGTAGCAACGGTCACAACTGCCTTGGTTATAGTTATCGTGCTGTTAGTGTGAAAGTAAAGCCCCGGGCGGGAATTGAACCCGCGACCTCGTCCTTTTTGTATCCTTTTCCGCCAAGCCTTTTCAAGCTTTTTTAAAAGGTTGTACCAAGGACGCGCTATACCACTAAGCCACCGAGGCAATGCGGGGGGTGAGATTTGAACTCACGAATCCCTTCGGAACAGGATCTTAAGTCCTGCGCCTTTAGCCAACCTTTAGATTGACCCTTTTGGGCCATTTTGATTAACCTTTTCCTAAAAGGTTATTGGCCAGACTTGGCTACCCCCGCTCTTCGTGATTACGGTTTCTATTTTATTTGAAGTTATTGCAGTTGAGAATGCGGGGGACGAGATTTGAACTCGCGAACCCCTACGGGACAGGGTCCTAAACCCTGCGCCTTTAGCCATCCTTTTTGGTCAAGCTTTTTGCTTGCAAAAAGATTGTTGGCCAG
>JAUWXC010000075.1 GCA_030616565.1 Methanocellales archaeon
CACTAACAGAATGCCTGCACCCAACGCAGTAGTCGTGTATTACATCGCGTCAATTGACGGCGATGTTCATGAGATTAGGGTAACGTTGTGGTACAAATGATGCAAAACTTTAGAGATGATGGGGAAGCGCAGATAATCACTCTTGCTGGGGTAATCATAGCACTTACCGTAGTGCTCCTCGCCGTCGTGATTAATACCGCAGCGATCTCCGGGCAGAAGGTGATTAGGCAAGAAGTTGATGATGCACATTACGTCTTTAAAAATGTGCGGGATGTGTATGGGGATGTGCTGAGACTGGTGTCTAGTAATGGGACTGCTAACCCATTTAAAAGTGGCACCTTAATGTCTGCTGAACTAAACATGACAAAAATGTGTAACGCTCATGGATATGCCGTTATTTTTGAGCATCTATACTATTCAGACAAAAACACACCCCTAGTTGCTAGGGCTACCACTCTTTTCTCAGATAAGGATACGACATACAAAGATACTGTAGTCTATGATTTGACAACAGGGGATATATGGTCATTAAAGCCGATTGTGTGGGATAGTGGTGATCTTGAGCTACTGCAGAAAGGATTTAAGACAAACACAGGGAATGATCCAGCGTATAAAACATACACGTACTTTCTAGATATACCAACGGATTCGACGATTCAGGAGATCAATATAAAAGTAGATGTAACAAAATGGGGTGTAAAAGGAAAAGGAGAAGTTGACACGCTAAGCGCTCGGGGCTCAGATGAACAAATAGGGACTGGAGTAAGCACAGGAACAGCTGGCACGCACTGGTTCAACAGCACAACATTATCCACATGGCCAATTCCACAAACTTATAACGATGTGACGATACAGACGAGTGATGATGACAAAATAAGATGGGATATTGTTGAAGTATACGTAAAATATATACTTCCATGAGATTGACTTCCATTTGGATGTTCAATCCGAACTCGTGATTCCATGAAAATAAAAATCAGGCAATTCAAAAAAGAAGATTTAGAGGCCGTCCTTGACATCGAAAGAGAATTCCCCCCGACATCCAGGGGGCTGATAATGAAAGATGATGCCGTGCGCTTATCTAAACAAAATCCCAAAACGTGTTTGGTCGCGGAAAAAGGGGATAAAGTGGTTGGGTTCATATTTGGCGAGCTGAGAGAGGATTCGTGTGTTATAAGATTTCTTCAGGTTCTTCCAGAGTATCTGGGCGAGGGTATCGTTACTGACCTGATTGACGAGGTCGAAAGGTTGACAAATGCGAGGGTTTTGTTGAAAGGTAAATGAGACACTATGTTACGTTCTGAATCAGCGTGATAACCTCGTTGAATTCGGCTTCTCCGTCAATCTGAACGATCGTGTTTCCTTGATACGTGATGTCCTCAACTGGAGCCGTTGCAAACACTATGATGGTCGACCCATCGGCATCCAACATCACCAAGATGCATTTAACCTTTACAGATCCGCCCTCATAGTTGATGGTGCCCTCATAAATTCTGGCGTTTGCCGTGCGCCCGTTGGCGGTTGAGATCGTTCTGGTTCCCGTCTGTTGTAGATCAGGAACAAGCTGTCTCGCTTCTTGCAGGAGCTGTTCCTCTCCTATGTTGAATAGCAAATCGGCTGGCGGGCTAATTCCCAGTGGCAGTACTAGCCGGAGGGCCACCAAGTAAGAGGATATGCCTGGTATTAATTCGCCCGTATCGCGTGCTATACTGTCCTCTAGAGCCCTGTCCTTGAAGAAGATCATCGAGGTGTTGACCTTAATCGTGAGTCCGGATACGCTCATTTCCAACGTCTGCTTCTGCACATCTCCTTCTTGAACCCATCCGAGCTGTGCGAGCGTGACTTCATTTATCGTCGCGGGAGCTGCTTCTTTGGGTTCTAAACAACCAGCTGTGGCTGTGAGAATTATCAAAGCGGCCAAAACTGCAATTATCTTCCTCATGGCATTATGTTCTATCTCATAAGCACCTATTAACTTTTCGTGCTAACCTTCATAATACATTATGACACTAAGATGCAATCGACGTTATGAGCCCTAATACACTACTTCTCATTGGAGACAGCATGCATGACGCCAACCTGTATTACTTCACGAAATTTCTAACATCGAGCACGGTCATCTATATAAGAAAGGGCAAAAGGGAGTTCATCGTACTCTCTCAGATGGAGGTGGAGCGGGCAAAGAAGGAGTCAAGAGTCAAGGATGTCAGATCCACTACCGACTATGGTGTCAAGGAGTTGATCAAAAAATATCAAGACCCAAAGAGGGTTCGCTGCGAGCTGTTATATAAGATTCTGCGCGAGGAGGGAGTGGAGCAGATAGAAGTGCCGGGCAATTTTCCCTTCTTTCTATCAGAAGGACTGCGAAAAAAGGGCACCAATATAACCTTGGCAGAAGGACTTGAGAAGGTTAGAGAGGTCAAGAGCAAAGCTGAAATAGAGTGTATCATTAGGGCACAACGCGCCTGCGAAAAAGCGATGAGGGCTGCGATAGATGCCATCAAAAGCGCAAAGATAAGAGGAGATTCTTTAGATATCACATCTGAGAGGGTGAAATTCATTATAGAACATTCACTGATAGATGGGCAGTGTGCGACTGACGATATCATTGTAGCGTGTGGCAAGCAGGCAAGCAACCCTCATTGCAAAGGTCATGGGATGTTGAAAAAAGATGCGTCGATTGTCATCGACGTATTTCCATATCATAGAAGGGGGCGCTACCACGCAGATATGAGCAGAACGGTTCTAAGAGGTGAGGCGACAGCAGAGATCACCGATATGTACCAAGCGGTGTTGGATGCGCAGAATGTTGCATTCGACATCATCAAAGCAGGTGTTACAGGCGAAGACGTGCATAACGCCGTATGTGATTTGTTTGAAGGACGCGGATACGACACTGAGATGAAAGGATCAAAAACCGGATTCATCCACTCCACTGGACATGGTGTTGGCATCGAGATTCATGAAGGGCCATCTTTAAGTATGGGTGGCAGTGCGCTGAGGGCGGGCAATGTCATTACGGTCGAGCCTGGATTGTACTACCCCAACATAGGAGGGGTTAGAGTAGAGGATATTGTCCTTGTCACCGCCAAAGGTTATAAAAATCTTACGAAGTTTCCAAAGCAATTGGTGATATGATGGATGCAAAAATTCTCGAAAAGTATCGCAAAGCGGGCAAGATTCTAGCCGAGGTCAGGGCAGAAGCGGTGAAGAAGGTGAGACCAGGTGTTCCATTATTAGAGGTTGCAGAATTCGTGGAGGCGCTCATCAAGGAGAATGGGGGTGTACCTGCATTCCCATGCAACATTTCACGAAACGACGAGGCAGCACATGCAACTCCTTCAGCTAATGACATCTCGGTCTTCGGCGAAGACATGGTAAAACTCGACATAGGCGTGCACGTAGATGGCTACATTGCCGATACGGCCATAACCGTCGATTTAAGCGAAAATCCTGAGTTGATAAAAGCATCTGAGGCTGCGCTGGAAAATGCCATTGAGATCGTTCATGCAGGTGTCAGCACCGCTGAGATAGGTGATGTAATCGAAAAAACCATAAACGAATTTGGTTATAAGCCCGTGGCAAATCTTACCGGGCATGGACTCGATAGATATGTGCAACACGCAGCTCCATCCATTCCAAACAGGCACGTTGAACAGGGTGTGCGTCTTAAAGCAGGAGATATTATCGCGATTGAGCCGTTTGCGACGAATGGTGCAGGGCACGTCTCTGAGAGCGGGGCAGCCGAGATATATAGAGTGGAGAGATTAAAACCGGTGCGATCGCCCGCTGCAAGGGAATTGCTAAAGGAGCTCGAGAAGTACAAAATGCTCCCATTCGCGAAGAGATGGTTGCATCAGGTCAGATTGGATTTCGTGTTGAATCAATTGGAGGCAATGGGAGTTCTTCGCTCTTACCCTGTCCTCAAAGAGGATGTTGGAGGATTGGTTTCGCAAGCAGAGCATACGGTTATAGTGGAAAAAGAAGGATGTCAGATAATTTCCAGATAAAATAATCCGTCCCTTTTAAGAGGATTAACGCATATTTATGCTGTGTTTGAGGTCATACTAAATGGTAAATGTTGAGCAGTTTATAGAACAGGGTATCGAGGAAATCAGGCAAAATGTTGAGGGCAAGGCCATCATCGCTCTCTCGGGCGGGGTTGACAGTTCAGTATGCGCAGTGCTGGCGCACAAAGCCATCGGAGCCGGATTGATTCCCATCTTCGTCGACACGGGATTGATGCGCAAGGGTGAAGTTGAACGGATCAAGAAAACGTTTGGGTATATGAATCCGCGCTTTATAGATGCAAGCGAGCGATTTTTGGGCGCGCTAAAGGGTGTGAGAGACCCGGAGAAGAAGCGAAAGGTTATAGGTGAGACGTTCATCAGGGTATTTGAGGATGCAGAACAAAATGAGAACGTGCGCTACCTCATCCAGGGAACCATCTATCCTGACAGGATTGAATCCGAGGGCGGAATCAAATCGCACCACAATGTAGGCGGACTGCCCATAAAGATGGGATTGGATGCCATCATAGAACCACTGCGCGATTTGTACAAAGACGAGGTGCGAGAGGTTGCAAGAGCGTTGAACCTGCCAAAGGAGATATGCGAAAGAATGCCATTCCCAGGTCCTGGATTAGCGGTGAGGATAATTGGTGAGGTAACGGAAGAGAAGTTGAGAGTAGTAAGAGAGGCAAACGCCATCGTGGAGGAGGAGATAGTAGAGGAGTTTCATCCCTGGCAGGCGTTTGCCGCCGTGCTCGAGAAGGGGACGGGTGTGAAAGGAGATAGACGC
>JAUWXC010000046.1 GCA_030616565.1 Methanocellales archaeon
AAATTCTTTTATCTAATTGACGGAGTTCTACTGTTAACCTAAATCTTTGTCCGCCGATATGATTCTAATGCTCCGCCCTTTCTTCTAACTCCTCGATTGGCACGTGCTTGGACTTTTTTGTGCCTATCAGTACATGAAGCGGGTCTTTTGTGGCCTTAAATTTCTTGATCATAGCCCCTTTAACCATAGAATCCCCACCGTGATTTTTTCAATTTAAACCTATCGCTCTTGTAAGCCTGTTACATTCACTTCAAATCCACATTTCGGACACTTATTGCCTGCGCCAAGACGGTTAATCACGCTGTACCCATGGCGTTCGATGAGAAGTTCACTGCACTTAGGACAAAAGGTACTCTCGTACTTATGCCCGAACACGTTGCCGATGTAAACATACTCGATGCCGCATTCTTTTGCGATCCTATACGCCTCCTCCAGCGTCTTCACGGGCGTTGGTGGAACGTCTGTCATCTGATGACATGGGTAGAAACGGGAGAAGTGAACCGGTATATCCGCTCCAATGCCAGCAACCCACTCCGCAAATCGCCCGATCTCTTCTGGGCTGTCATTATGCCCTGGAATGACCAGATAGGTGATCTCCAGATGAATCTTCTTTTTCTTCATAGACTCGCACGTTTTGAGAACTGGATCAAGTTTCGCTCCATTGATGCGCTTGTAGTGCTCCGGGTTAAACGCCTTGACATCGACGTTGGCTGAATCCAAATACGCCGCTATCTTGTTCAACGCAGCTTCAGTCATGAAACCGTTGGTTACGTAAACCGTGTACAAGCCAGCTTTCTTCGCCAGTTTGGCGGAATCATATGTATATTCGAACCAGATGGTCGGCTCGTTATATGTCCAGGAGATGCCCTGGCAGCCATATTGCTTCGCCAGTTCGATTGACTTCTCAGGCGTGATATCCTGTGTGGATACCTCTCCTACACCTGCAAATACGATTCCATAATTTTGACAGTGCTTGCACCTGAAGTTGCAGCCCACGGTTCCAAGCGAGAGGGCCATGGACCCAGGGTAAAAATGGAACAGCGGCTTTTTTTCGATGGGGTCGACGTTGATCGAAGATACGGAGTTGTATATCAGCGTGTAGAGTTTGCCGCCCTGATTCTCCCTGACGCGGCATATGCCTCTTTTTCCCTCTGCAATGGTGCATTGATGAGCACAGAGATTGCACTGCACCTTGTTGCTCGTTAAAGGTTTCCAGAGCATCGCTTCTTTTTTCATATTCTCACCTGAAATGTTCGTATCCCTTTGTCGCAATCTTTTCGGTTGAACCGTTCTTTTCGACCAAAATATCGCCAGAAGTGATCTCACCTATCACGGCAAATTGACATGCCTTTCTTGCCCTACCCAAACCGTCTGGCCTGATGGTAAACAGAAGTTCAAAATCGCCAGCGCCATATAAGGGCAAATCCAGACCGGTGGAAATAACTTTAGTTTCATCCAAGACTGGCAGCTTATCCCCATAGATCAGAAAGCCGATGTTGTTCGCTTTGCTCAAATCATGCAGCGAAAGCGCAAGACCGTCGCTAATATCCATCATGGATGTCACCGCGCCGGATTCTGCCAACGCGATTGCTTCGTTGACCCTTGGCTGGGGCTCGAACAATTTTTTCGTCACCACATCTTTAACGTTTTGCTGGATATTCATCTTCAGCGCCCTAAGGCCTGCTTCTGCGGTTCCCAGTTTACCGGTCACGCAGACCAGATCGCCTACATGCGCTCCGCTGCGCTTCAACAATTTATCCTTTTTTACGCTACCGAGGGCAGTGCAGACTATAGTAAGTTCACCGTGCTCATCCGTGTCCCCGCCAACGATGGAAACATCGAACTTTTCTGCGCACGCGTTCATCCCTTTAACGATGTCCTCGACAAGGGCAAGCTCCACGTCATCCGGAAGTCCTAATGCTGCGACAGTAGCAAACGGTCTTCCACCCATCGCAGCGATGTCGCTCAGACTTACTGCAATCGACATCCAGCCCATCTGCCAAGGCGCCATCCCATCCGGAAAATCCGTGCTCTGGTGAAGCATGTCAGTAGTTACGAGAAGGTATTCATCGCCATGGTCCAGGACGGCGCAGTCATCCTCTCCAGCGCCGAGGACTATGTCATGTGGCAATAATTTTGAGATTTTGTTTATGAGGCCTCTTTCCCCTATATCTCGAATTTTCATACAATACAAGAATAAAGGGGGTAAAGGCTTTATTTATATCGGTGTTAACAAACTTTTTTAGGCTGGAGGACGATTAAGAGCGGTGATTTCTTGACCCACCCCACACTGGATATCAAAGGCTCCAAGGGCAATGAGCTCTCTGGCAAGAAAATCGTGTTATGTGTTACAGGTAGCATAGCAGCCGTTGAAACGATTAAATTAGCACGTGAACTGATCAGATACGACGCCGATGTTTATGGCGTCATGACCAGAGATGCCCAAAAGATCATACATCCATATGCGCTGCAATACGCAACCGGGAGGAACGTAATCACCGAGATCACAGGAGATGTCGAGCATATTGAATTGTGTGGAGATAGAATTGGCAAAGCAGACCTGCTGTTAATCGCTCCCTGCACGGCAAATACGATCGGGAAGATCGCAACTGGCATAGATGATACTCATGTGACGACATTCGCATCCACCGCGCTGGGCGCTAAAATTCCAATCATCATCGTTCCTGCGATGCACGAATCGATGTACTCGCAGCCGATTGTCGCCGATAACATCCAGCGATTGAAAGAGCTCGGGATCGAATTTGTGGGTCCTCACCTAGAGGAAGGAAAGGCTAAGATGGTTGATATTGAAGATGTCGTCATACGCGTGCTGCGCTCTCTCTCCAAGAAAGGACTGAGAGGAAAAAAGGTGCTGGTCACTGGCGGTGCAACCGCAGAGGCGATCGACCCAATACGAATTCTCACGAACAGAAGCTCGGGAAAGACCGGCCTAGAACTGGCAAGGGAGGCATTCATCAGGGGAGCAGATGTAACCCTTGTGCAGAAGGGCAATTGCCCGTATGCGGATATTCAAAACATCTACGTCGAAAGCGCCAAAGAGATGGGCGATGCCGTGTTGGGTGAGCTGAAAAAGGATTATGATATATTTATCTGCGCCGCTGCCGTCTCGGATTACACCGTTGACAGATCTCAGGATAAACTCCCCTCTGGGCAGGAGTTAACGTTGAATCTCAAGCCCATTCCAAAGTTAATAGAAAGGGTCAGAGACATGCATCCTGGATTGTACATGGTCAGTTTCAAGGCTGAAACCAATGTTCCCAAGGAGACGTTGATAAACAAAACGAGGTCGATGAAGAATAGGATCAAGTTAAACTTAGCCGTAGCAAACGATGTTGGCAAGGGTGGAATCGGCGAGGACGAGAATGAAGTGTATATCATCACCGATGATGTCGTACATGTCAAGGGTCCCAAACGGGAGATTGCAAAAAAGGTAATAGATGCAATAGTTGGAATGTTATGAATGCCATAAAAGCCAAAGCGTATGCGCCATCGCACATCACGGGCTTTTTTGAAATTTGCGAGTCTAAGAGCCCCGAGCGCACGGGGTCCAGGGGCTGCGGATTTACTCTCCAGGCTGGAACGGTGACGGAAGTTATGGTTAAAGATGGAGAAGATATATCCATTCAATTAAACGGCGTTCCCGCAAGAGCTCCTACCACCGAATTCGTCGTGAGGGGATTAGCAGCCAAGCACTCCGTTGAAGTGCGCAGCAAGATAGATGTCCCAATTGGATGCGGCTTTGGAGCTAGCGGAGCTGGCGCATTGAGCACCGCGCTGGCACTGAATGAGGCGTTATCATTGAATCTCACATACGAGCAGACTGCGAAAGTCGCCCACATCGCTGAAGTGGAGAATAAAACCGGCTTAGGAGACGTGGTCGCGCAGTCAACTGGTGGCGTGGTGATACGAAAAGAGCCTGGAGCGCCAGGAATAGGCGTCGTTGACAGGATTCCCGTCGGCGATGTTAAAATTGATTACGTGGTGTTTGGCGAAATCGTCACAAGGGATGTCCTGGAAGATGTAGATGTGAGAAGAGAGATTAATAAAGCGGGAAAAGACGCCATGAAGAGATTGCTCCACAGACCGACATTTAAAGAGTTTGTCCAGTTGTCCAAAAAATTCGCCATTAAAACCGGGCTTCTCAGCAGTAAAGCAGCTGATGCGATAGAAGCGGTCGAAAGCGAGGGCGGTGCGGCAAGCATGGCGATGCTGGGTGATGTCGTATTCGCTCTCGGTGGTGAGAATGCGCTGAAAGAATTTGGGGATGTTAAGACGAGCAAGATATACCATCAAGGGGCGCGACTGCTATGAGTTACGAACTCGTTCGTAACATTCCAAAAGACCATCCGCGCTACGAGTCGCTGATGATCAGGGAGAAGTTGGTGAACGGATTCAAAGCGGGCATCGTCTGCGCCGAAGGATTGATCGCACATGGAAGAGGAGAGGCATTCGACTACCTAATCGGCGAAAAGACGATAGAGCCTGCGATAGTGGCAACAAAGGCTGCGGTTGCAATGATGTTAACAGCAAAGCACCCGGTCATATCGGTCAACGGTAACACTGCTGCGCTGGTGCCAGATGAACTAGGATGCCTGAGCGAAAGAATAGGTGCGCCACTAGAAGTAAATCTGTTTCACAGGACAGAAGATAGGGTGGATAAGATAATCCATCATTTGAAGGCACATGGAGCAAAGGATGTTCTGGGGAAAAGAGCGGATGCGCACATTCCTGGAATTTCGCATGAGCGGGGTAAGGTGAGCAAAGAAGGGATATACAGCGCAGACGTCGTGTTCGTGCCCTTAGAGGATGGGGATAGGTGCGAAGCTCTGGGAAACATGGGGAAAAAGACGATTGCAATCGACCTCAATCCTTTATCGAGGACTGCACAGGCCGCAAGCGTTACTATCGTGGATAACGTTGTTAGGGCAATACCCAATATGACAAAACTGGTTGATGAAACGAAGGTATTGCCCGGGTCCGAATTGAAACGCATATGCACATCATACGACAATAAGGCGATGTTGGAAGAGGTAATCAGAAGGATTAAAATGATTTAAGAGAACATCTGGTTAGACTTGGAATGATGCCATGATGATCAAACGACTGTCTGAGTTGAGCGATGTACAAATGGAGACGTTGCTGCGCAGCGATGTCAAGGATGTCGCGAGCGTTGCAAAGAAGATTTTAGAGGATGTACGGAAGAACGGCGATAGCGCCGTCATCAAGTACACGAAGAAGTTTGATGGTGTGATACTGAAAAATCTCGAGGTCGCAGAGAAGGAAATCATAGATGCTGAGGCGTCCGTAGATGCAAAACTCATCAAACACCTCGAGAGGGCAGCGCTCAATATAGCTGCATTCCACGGCGAGCAGTTGAATGACGAGTTATGGCTGACCGAATTTAGACCCGGCATAACACTCGGACAGAAGGCCACGCCACTGGATAGAATCGGCACATATGTGCCAGGCGGTCTTGCATCCTATCCTTCCACGGCGCTGATGACTGTGATCCCGGCAAAAGTGGCTGGCGTCCCGGAAGTGGTCATGTGCACTCCGCCCAAACCAGATGGAACCGTGAATCCCCTCACGTTAGCGGCAGCTGATATAGCAGGCGCGGACAGGGTATTCAAGGTAGGAGGAGCACAAGCAATAGCAGCGATGGCATATGGCACGGAAAGCGTCCCGAAAGTGGACAAAATCGTTGGGCCTGGAAATGTGTACGTAACGGCTGCCAAGATGCTGGTGCGCAACGACGTGGAGATCGACTTTCCCGCAGGACCCAGTGAGGTCGTCATTCTGGCACATCACGTTCCTGAGAAAGGATTGACCAAGACCACGTCGATCATCGCATCAGACATGGTCGCGCAGGCAGAGCACGATCCCGCATCGGTTGCCATCCTGGTCACGACGTCTCAAGAGCTGGCAAAGGCTGTCGATGCCGAGGTAAAGGGGCAAATGAAGAAGGCACCACGAAAGGAAATAATCGATAAGGCGCTGAAGAAAAGTGTAATCCTAATCGCGGATGATTTGAAGCAGGGCATAGAGTTCGTCAATGCCCTCGCCCCTGAGCACCTTGAATTAATCGTTCCGGACCCGCTGAAGGTGCTGAAGAATATCAGGCATGCCGGCGCGATCTTCATCGGAGAGTATTCGCCCGTCGCCGCCGGGGATTACGCCGCCGGAACAAATCACGTTCTGCCAACGATGAGGTACGCA
>JAUWXC010000091.1 GCA_030616565.1 Methanocellales archaeon
CGCGATGGCGCTCTCATTGAAGCCACGGATGAAATTCGGCATAGAGAGAGTGCACGTGGCAACGATGCAGGCCGTATCCGGCGCAGGTTACGAGGGCGTACCATCGATGGCGATCCTCGATAATGTGATTCCATACATCGCAAAAGAAGAGGAGAAGATGGAAATCGAGGCCCAGAAGATACTGGGTAAATTTGACGGCACCAAGGTGAAAAATGCCGATTTCGCGGTAAGCGCAAGCTGTAACAGGGTTCCAGTTATGGATGGACATACTGAAGCCATCTGGGTGACTATGAGAGATGCTCCCACAATAGAGGAGGTCAAGGAGACATTCCGCAGATTCAAATGTGATGAGGTAAAGGGATTGCCGACCGCCCCAGAAAAAGCGATCATCGTGCACGACGCAGAGGACAGACCGCAACCGAGATTGGACAGGGATGCCGGAAAGGGGATGAGCGTATCGGTCGGAAGGATCGGGGAATATGCGGACGGCGTCAAGTATATCGCACTGGGACACAACACGATCAGGGGGGCGGCAGGCGCGTCCATGCTGAACGCCGAGTTATTCTTTAAGAAGTACAAACGCTGAAGCGGGGCGAATTGAAACGAAGCGTTTTTTAGCTTTCATGTGATTCTAAACTTGATGGCGCGCATAATCTGTTTTGACCTTGAGGGACCATTATCACCGCAGGACAACGCCTATGAGGTCATGTCCCTTGTCGAGAATGGGGACAAGATATTCGAGGTCATCAGCAAGTACGATGACGTGCTCGCACTCGAGAACAGGGAAGGATACGAGGCAGGGGATACCCTCGCGCTGATCGTGCCATTCTTGCTGGTCCACAACATCTCAGAGGAGGACATAACAAGGGTTTCAAAACGGGCAAAAATCGTTGACGGCGCGAAATATCTGATTTCTAAACTAAAATCCGAGGGCTGGAAGGTATACATCATCTCGACCAGTTATGAACAGCATGCATATAGCATTGGTGCGCAACTTGGCGTTCCCAAGGAGAACATAGCGTGCACCAGGCTATCGTTGAGCGCTCTGAGGGATGAGATGAGGGGCGATTTCTCGGTGATCGAAAGGGCGGAGAGGGATGTTCTGGAGCTCCATGGATGTTTAAAAACGCCGGAGAAGATGGTGCGTCGCCTGGACAAATTCTTCTTCGAGGAGATGCCCAGGACGGGATACGGCAACGTTCTGGAAAAGGTGTACGTGATCGGCGGCGCGAAGAAAGTTCAGGCAGTACACAGGATAGCGGAAGCGAACGATGCCGGTCTATCAGACATCGTGGTCGTGGGGGACAGCATAACGGATTACAAGATGCTCAAAGATGTGAAGGAAAATGGCGGTGTTGCAGTCGTCTTCAATGGAAATGAGTATGCGATACCCTATGCAAGCATCGGCTTAGCGTCGCTGGACATACGATTCTTGCACCTGTTGACAAGACATTTCGATAGAAGAGATTTGATGTTTGAGATGGTAAAGTCCTGGGAAGCCGGGCGCTCTGATTTTGAAAAGTCGATTCCGGATGAAATCATAACGCCAGAGCTCAGAGGTTTCCTGCTCAAATCGAAGATTGAGATGCCGTACTTCAATTATTTGGATGATGCAGACGAAAAGAAGATGTCGGATGTCATAGAAATACACAAAAGGTTCAGGGCGCTCGTCAGGGGCGCAGCAGCAAAGTTGGGATAGAAATGGATGTCGTTGGCTTGGGTGCATTAAACTATGACAGGCTGTATGCGGTTGAGAGAATCGCAAAGCCAGGCGAAGAGGTCGGTGTTATTGATGTGAAGGGGTGCCCTGGCGGTTCTGCTGCTAATACAATCGTCGGTTTAGCCAGGCTGGGGCTGAGCACTGGGTTCATCGGCATCGTGGGCGATGATGTGGAGGGGAATATCATCATGGATGATTTTGCCGCCGAGGGCGTTGACGTCAGCAGGATCAGGAGGGTGAAGGGGGGGAGTGGAATAGCGCTTGGATTGATTGATGAGCATGGTGAGAGGGTACTTTACGTCCATCCCGGGGTCAATGATGGGCTGTCTATTGATGCGGGCGATGTAGATTACACCGATAATGCCCGTCTCATTCATATGAGTTCGTTCGTGAGCGCAGAGCAACTGAAGATGCAAAAAAGGTTGGCGAAGGAGACAAAGGCAAGGGTGAGCTTCGCACCAGGAATGCTGTGCTTCAAGTTTAAGTTTGATACCCTGAGGGGGATCATAGGAGAATGCCATGTCGTATTCCTGAACGAGAAGGAGATTCGCTCGCTGACCGGCGCAGGTCACAAAAAGGGCAGTGAGATTTTGCTGAACGCTGGCGCCGAGATGGCGGTGGTGACGCTTGGCAAAAAGGGCTGCTACATCGCCAACGAGGATGTCTACGTAGCGCCGCCCAAGACAGAGGTCGTGGATACGACCGGCGCAGGAGATGCCTTTGCCGCGGGATTCTTATATGGGCTGATAAGAGAGGAGAGCATGAAGCGATGTGGCGAGTTGGGGAATATTATCGCATCTTCGTGCATAGGAAAGTACGGGGCAAGGGAAGGATTGCCGTATGAGAAGGACTTAGATATTCAGAGGTGAATGGATGGCTGAGCTCAAGTTGGAACGGATTGAAATCGAGGACACGTACTCCGAGGCTTTTGATGGCCTCTTCTCGCGCATACTAATCACCGCAGATGATGAAAAAATGCTGTATAAAGCTGCCTTTGGTTCCACAGCGCTTCCTTCAACCGTGCTCGGAGAGTCTGAGGGCGGCATCGAGAAATGGTTGAGCGAGAAGGAAACACCCGATGGGCGCAAAGGCGCAGTTGTACAGATATGGACGAATTATAGTAGAGGTGTCAGCAAATTGGAGAGCGAGCTCGCGAAGCGCATTCGCCAGGGGATTTTGGTCGTGCCAACCACGAGGGTTTTTGATGCCCCTGAATCAAAGGAGAAAATCGATATGATGAACAAGGTTGGACACTGTGGAGACGGATATGAGAGCGTGGAAGAGAAGTTTGGGCGTGAGGTGATCAATATTCCCATCATGATGGGAGAGTTCGTAGTAGAGCGATATTTGGGCTATGCGAAGGGCGTGATGGGCGGTACTGTCTGGTTCTTCTGCAAAACCCAGGATGCGGCGCTGGAGGCGGGTGACAGGGCAGTAGAGGCTGTGAGCAGGATTGATGGCGCCATAACTCCTTTTGACGTATGCTCTGCCGGCTCAAAGGTCGAGACAAGGTATCCAGAAATAGGTCCGACTACCAATCACCCATACTGTCCAACGTTGAAGGGCAAGATCCCAGGCTCAAAGGTTCCTGAGGGCGTGACATCCATTCCCGAGATGGTGATTAATGGCATTACAATCGATGTGGTAAAAGAGGCGATGAAGGCGGCGATTCAGAGCGCTGTTGGTATAAAAGGAGTTGTCAAAATATCCGCTGGAAACTATGGCGGAAAACTCGGAAAACACAAAATATATCTTAGGGATGTTGTGTGATTAGTCTTTCTGGACGATGTCCTGGTAGCGATATAACATCAGCCCATCACATCAGGGTCCTCGTCGTACCACCCATGATCCAAGATCAGAAACGTACTTGTGGCGATATAACGGGCAACGTAATCCTGAAACGCCTACGTGCAGCTTACATGGATACTCTGGGCACTTCAAACAATTTGACGTCTTTTTATCCTTAACACAATTGTAGATGACGCAATTGACCTCAGGACGTCGCTCAAGTTCTGCTGAGCAGCCCATACACGTCTTACCATAACAAATGCATATGAAACACGCTTTTCCACATGCCCCAACATCATAATTTTTCTTATCATTCTCCCCTTCCGAATTCATAATTAACTCTCCACACCAATTTAAAACCGACTTACTCATATATATTGAAGATGTCGCTTTTGATACGATGGAGGGGTTGAAGTGCTGATTTCCCTCGTAGTAA
>JAUWXC010000043.1 GCA_030616565.1 Methanocellales archaeon
AGATGCACACTATCCCCATATTTTGAGCGCGTCAGTCTACCTTCAAGCGCAGTTTTTATGTGAGCGGCTACTTTTTCGGCTACTTTTTTGGTTGCAGCTTTTGTGGCATACATTTTTGGAGGATTTATGGCAAGATACTCATTTACGCGCTCATACTGATTTCTATTCTTGATGGGGGCTATTTTAAAAGTGCAACTTGTATCCCCTTGTGCCAAGCAGTTTTCTTCATATGCCCCATAATCTATTCCGACCATGGATGTCCAAATACCAGCTAATGTTCCAGAGAGATACTGACATGCCCTCAAATTTAAATTTGGAAACCCCCAGCACTCGCCACATTCTTTTACCTCAACTAAAAAATCTTTTTTAGTGGGGTTTACAGCAAGTAAGTATATATCCCCACGCTTTAACTTTTCATACATTGGTACAAATACTATCTCTTTTAGTGCGTCGAAAGCTTCGTATGAAACATGTTTTGACCATGTCGAAACTTCTCTGAATTCTTGAATTTCTAACCCCAATTTTTTGTATGTCGAGATAACACCCTCCTTGGCGTTTTCAAGGGCAGAATAATAACTGTTTGCAATTAGGTAGGGGTTATTAAACATGGAGAAGGTAACCCTTAACTGTGGAACAATGACGTTGACGTAATCGCCTAATTCTGAGCGTATATTGCCCATATCTACTATTGACATCTGCAGTACTTTATCCCAAAGATCTTTAATCGCGTCGTCAATCTGTTGCCTGCTAGGCGCGCCAACGTTATTTCTTGCCATATGGGTCAAATCAAAAATACTCTTCTAGACCTTATATATGTTATTATCGTCCCCCCCTATTTTATATGGTTTAAAAAAGGCCTACTGATCTTTCAAGATCACAATGAGCAAGAGTTCCTCTCACAACAACATAATCCACCACATTATGTCCCTCTATCAAAGAAAAGACCTAACAAAGTAGTAAAAAATGGTGCCCTTGGTGCTACAGAATCGTGCGTTGGTTCAATGACGAACTTAGGACTTGCGTTACCTCCGTATAATAGTATTAATCCGCCAATTGGATAGATTACATCAATGACCGACCCTTCTGGCACTAAAAACTTGAGATGAAACAAGCAGTTCGATATCCCTAATAAAAATGCCAAAACGAAATACTTAGCATAGTTTTCAGAATTTGAGGATATCCATCGCTCGAGATAGATTGCACATATACCCAAGAAGAGGAGAAAGTCAGCAAAGTAGATATTATATATGTGGTCCGCTCCAATCGCATTTGCAAACAAGAATCCTGCTATTAGGGCAAAGATCACAAATGCAACTGTCCTCGAGCATCTTTTAACATCGTAGAGAGGTTTAAGCATCGAAAAGAATCCCACCAGGAAAAGCACAAGACCAATCGTCGTCAAGATGTGGATGTTTGAAAGAGGATAATATCCGAGCATATGCTCATAGGTCATGAGGTGCAACCGTGGAAACAAAAGGTGCACTGCAAAAAGTAGATGGAACGCCCCTCGTGGGAAACATGCGAACGATATTACATAGTGCGCCAAAATTTTTGTAGATATGGCAAACCTGAACCAAACTAACGCTAGGTAAGTAGCTATAATGCCGATAGCTATAGTACTAGACAACGCAATAAACAACTCCAACGGCGTATTAAACATATCGATTCCATCCAAACTATGCCTATTGGTATATATTCTTTATGTTTTAATTCATCCGCGCATACCAGGACAACGAAGAGTTTAAAGCATCAACAAAATAGAGAGACAATGTCCTCGGTGAACGCTGAACCTAAACGTGCTCCTTCCTCTTGTTCACCCAGTACCAGATCGTCTGCGCGGAAATGTCTCCCCTGATCTTATCCGAGATGTGCTGAGCTATTTTTTCATAACCCCATCTCTTTTTGTCCCTTAGTTTCCTCGCCTCCTCCACAAGGTCCCAATCGTAGCGGTCTGCATATCCCACCAGTCTTTTAATGCCGTGCATACCCAGCATGGTGTGCACGAATGGGTGCAGACTGTCAACGATGCTGGGTGGAAATTGTAACGCTTTCACGTTTTTTCTCGTTCGTATGATCTCGCCGATGTCCTGCAGGCTCATCTTGTAGCCGACGTGAACCACAGTGGCATCCGGGGGAATCCTCTTGATGTCCTCTTTTCGATAAACGACGAAGTTTGCTCCTTCTATCATGCCCAGTTCTCCTGATAACTTTCATATTATTCATATTTAATAAATGTTGGCAAATTTTTTTCCATTCGAAAGTGCCCCAGCCGGGATTTGAACCCGGGTCTTAGACTGTCTGCAAGTTTTCCGTCAACGCTTTTGCGAGCGTAGCGAGGAAAAGGGTTGCCGCAGGCCTAAAGGATGGTCCACTACCCTACTAGGGCCATTATTCTAATTATATTTTGCATTCATAAACCTGTCGCGGTCATTTACCCAGCGTTCTCACAATTCTGGCGATGTCATCTCCTACGTCTGAGGTCTTGGATCTGCCACCCATGTCAGGCGTCCTGACCTTACTATCTTTGAGATTTTGCTCTATCGCTCTCAGCACGGCATCTGCTGCTTCTTTCTCGCCCAAGTGCCCTAACAACATCGCCCCGGCCCAGATCGTAGCAATAGGATTTGCCCTCTGCATGCCCTTATACTTTGGAGCAGAACCATGGATTGGTTCAAACATGCTCATTCCTTCAGGATTGATATTTCCCCCCGGTGCAAGTCCCATGCCGCCCTGGATCATCGCGCCCAAATCGGTAATGATGTCGCCGAACATGTTCGGCGTCACCACCACATCGAACCACTCCGGATTCTTCACGAACCACATCGCGATCGCATCCACGTAGTTGAAGTCAGTCTTAACATCAGGGTAGCCAGCCGCAACCTTCCTGAAAATCTCTCGCCAGAAGCCATATATGTCTGGCAGCACATTCGCCTTATCCACGCTGGAGAGATGTTTTTTCCTCTCTAGGGAGAGTTCGAACGCATATCGAATAATCCGCTCCGCCCCTTCCCTGCTAACCAACCCAATCTGATACGCGATTTCATCGGCATCCGAATCGATGTCAAGACCAAATTTGACCTTGTATAATTTCCGCACGACTTCCAATTCCTGGCGGGTCGTTCCTCTTTTTGCCCTCCCGCCAATTCCGATATACAAATCTTCAGTATTCTCCCGCACGACGACAAAATCAATGTCCTTTGGTCCCTTGTCCTTCAAAGGAGTCCAGACGCCCTCCAATAACTTCACAGGTCTGAGGTTGATATAATGGTCGAAGTAAAACCTCATCGTCAATAGGATGCCTTTTTCCAGTATGCCCGGCTCGATCCTGTCATCACCCACTGCGCCCAAATAAATTGCCTTGTATTTCTCCAGTTCATGTAAAGTATCCTCTGATATCAACTCGCCAGTCGCTAGGTAATGATCCGCTCCATGCGGATAATTTATCCACTCCATATCAAAGGCGTGCACTTCAGATGCTGCGTCCAGAACCTTTTTGCCTTCAGCTATGACCTCTGGCCCTATGCCATCTCCTGCTATAACAGGGACCTTATATTGCACCATATCCTAACCTCTCTTTTGTGTCTTAATAAGCGCCCTCGTGTATTGCACGAGACCACCAGACCCGATGATTTCCAGGATGAACTCTGGCATGGATACGACTTGATACTTCTCTTTTTTCGTCTCATTCTCGATGATGCCTTTCTTGAAATCTATCTTGAGCGCGTCTCCCTCACTGATGCGGTCCGCTTCCTTGCACTCCAGTACGGGCAATCCAATGTTGATGGCGTTTCTGAAGAATATGCGCGCGAAGGATTTCGCAATGACACACCGGATGCCAGCACCTTTCAACGCCAAGGGGGCGTGCTCTCTTGATGAGCCACATCCAAAGTTCTTGCTTGCGACGATGATGTCGCCTTTCGCTACGTTTGGCGCAAATTCTGGACGAACACCTTCAAAGACGTGCCTTGCCAATTCCTTTGGGTCGTTTATAGTCAGATATCTGCCGGGAATAATCGCATCCGTATCGATGTCATCTCCAAATTTCCAGACGTTTCCCTTGTCCATAGCACACACCTAAATCGTCCTTGAATCTGTGATCTTTCCTTTAACCGCAGACGCCGCCGCAGTGGCAGGCGAGCACAGATATACAAATGCTTTGGCACTGCCCTGCCTGCCCCTGAAGTTTCGATTCGAGGTGGCAAGCCCGACCTCTCCGTCGCCTAAGAGTCCAAACGAGCCACCCATGCAGGGACCACAGCACGGCGCTTCCACTGCTGCGCCAGCTTCTATAAAGGTCTCAATAAACCCGGCTTTCAGCGCCTTCATGTATTCATCCCTGGATGCCGGTATGATGATCACGCGAACGTCTTCTGCAATTTTATTGTCGCCGAGAATTTCAGCAACGACTTTCAAATCCTCGAACCGACCGTTCGTGCACGAGCCGATGAATATCTGGTCGATTTTCGTGCCCTCGACCTCGCTTACGTTTTTGATGTTATCCACGTTGTGCGGGCAGGCGACCTGGGGCTCAAGGTCTGATACGTCATATTCGTGGCGCTGTATATAGTTGGCATCTTCATCGCTACGCCAGCGCGAGTCGAGTTTGAAATTGGGGATGCATTCTTTCAGATACGCTTCTGTCTTTTTGTCAGGCTCGACGATGCCTGCCTTTCCGCCCATCTCGATCGCCATGTTGCACATCGTCATTCGTTCAGAGATGTTCATGTCTTTCACCACCTCGCCAGCATACTCACACGCTCGGTAGGATGCCCCATCAGCGCCCACATCGCCGATGATATGAAGTATGACGTCCTTCGCATATACCCTATCTGGCAGCCTTCCGGAAATCTCAAATCTAATGGAGTGCGGAACCTTAAACCAGAGTCTTCCCGTCGCCAATACAGATGCCATATCAGTGGAGCCTATTCCCGTGGCGAAGGCGCCTACTGCGCCGTATGTGCAGGTGTGTGAGTCTGCTCCAACGACCAGATCGCCTGGTTTAACATGCCCCTTCTCCACCATGATCTGATGGCATATGCCTTCACATACATCGTAGTTGATGATGTTTTGCTCCTTTGTAAATTTCCTGAGCATGATGTGAATGTTTGCCGCGTTCAGCGAATCGGCTGGAGCCTGATGGTCAAATACTATCACGACTTTCTGGGAATCCCATACTTTCTTTTCCTTTTGTCCCGCCAAGATGTCATGAAAGCCCTGCACTGCCAGCGGGGCGGTAATATCATTGGCCATCGCACAGTCTACGCTTGCGAACACAAACTCGCCTGCATGAACGACTTTGTTGGCCGCTCTTGAAAAAATCTTTTCTGAGATGGTTTGCCCTGGCATGATGACCCTTGACATAATAGGATAGTATCTAAATAAATTAATCGATGTTCCAAAACATTAATCAAAGAATGAGACCTAAGGAGTAAGCATGAGCGATCTTCTGCAAATATACGAGCGATTGGAGGGCATTACCTTAGAGGAGTTCAAGGAAAAGGTGCAAGAGAAGATTAAATCGATGGGTGAGCTGTGCGATGAAAAAACAGCCGCCATGCTTGTAGCACACGACCTTGGCATGGATGTCGCCCCAAAGATTCCTGCCGTGAAGATCGGTGAGATTTCGCCGGACGTGAAAAACGTGAGCTTTGTCGGCAAAGTCGTAGACGTATATGAACCGCGCGAGTTCACCAGAGAGGATGGGTCGCTTGGAAGGGTGGCAAACATCCTCGTATCAGATGAAACCGGATCAATCAGGGTTGCCTTGTGGAATGACCTGGCGGATTTGGTCAAGGTCGATGAACTCAAAATAGGGCAGGTGGTCAGGGCCAATGGATATGTGAAGGAGGGTTACACCGGCATCGAGGTTAGCATAGGAAGGGGCGGTAGTCTGGAGTTCGTTGAGGATAAAGACATCGCCATCAAAACGCATAAAATCCATGAGATTAAGGCTGGCATGAATGGCATCAACGTCGTTGGAAAGGTGCTTGATGTTGATGAGATGCGCACGTTTGCGCGAGAGGATGGGACGGAAGGGTGTGTTTGCAGTCTCACCATTGGAGATGAGACGGGCAAGATCAGGACTGTACTGTGGGGTGATGATGCGAAGGATGTGAAGTTTGCCCCTGGGGATGTCGTAGGGATAAAAAATGGATACTCCAAGGAGGGCTATGGAGGCGTGGAAATTCACATTGGAGCCAGAAGTTCCATAAAAAAGAGTGACGAACAGGTGGAGTACTCG
Organism: Methanocellales archaeon; assembly: GCA_030616565.1. Classification (GTDB taxonomy): domain Archaea; phylum Halobacteriota; class UBA148; order UBA148; family JAUWXC01; genus JAUWXC01. The sequence continues at coordinate 6,242 of JAUWXC010000043.1, forward strand.
GAGAAAATCACGAAAATCGGTGACATAGGAATAAACGAGACGTGCGATGTGAGAGGAATCGTAACCGAGATTGACGATAAGAGGGAGTTCACCAGGAGTGATGGTAGCCCTAGCAAGGTGGCAAACATAAGGATTGCGGATGAGACAGGAGGCATCAGGGTAGTATTATGGGGGGAGCAAGCCGATTTAATCGATCAGATGAATATCGGGACTAAACTCAAAATCACGGACGGGTACGTCAAAGCAGGTTGGGGCGGAGAAGTGGAATTGAACGTTGG
>JAUWXC010000129.1 GCA_030616565.1 Methanocellales archaeon
ACAAAAAAGTGCCCAATCTGCGGTGCTAACCGTCATCTCAAATCTCGGTAAGATTGAAAAGCAAAAAGCGTTGGATCTTAATTTGGATAATTGTGCCGCTGGAAAGAGCGAGACCATCGGATGTGAACTTTGTGAAGCTGCGTGTCCATACGACGCCATAATCAGAGAGGGAGACAGAGTCATATTCAATGATGTGGCATGCCAGGGATGTGGGGTTTGTTCTGCTGCCTGTCCGATATCGCTTCCCCAGTTGCGGGAGTACTCGGATGATACGCTCCGCTCTCAGATGGAGATTTTGTTGGGCAAGGTAAAAAGAGAGCTAGATCCCAAGGTGTTGCTGTTTGCATGCTCGGAATGTGGACCTCCAGCCCTTGACGCTGTTGGCAGAAAAAAACTTCAGTATCCTGCAGTTCTCCCATTATTCGTTCCACACATTGCCGCCGTATCAGAGGCACACATCCTTAGGGCCTTTGACCTCGGAACCGATGGAGTTGTGCTGCTGGAGTGCAGAAATCACCCTCATCAAATTGAAGGCGCCGGCTCAGCAGTTCAATTCGCCAACTTGGCTCTGGATGCCTTTAACCTTGGCGAACGAGTAAAAGTAGTTCAAGGCGACGTAGATGAACCGGAGACGTTCGTGAAATCTCTCATGGGTTTCATCAAGGATTTAGGTCCGTCTCCACTTAAAAAGGAGGCGCCGGTTAAATTGGACAAAACGGCAAAAAGACATGTCGTATTAGACCTGGTGCAAGGCCTTTCTACGAAAACAGGCGTATCGCCGACCCTCGTCGAGGAGAATACGAAATTCCCGTTTGCAACCATCTCCATCTCAGAAAAGTGCGCCGTCTGCAATACATGCATGAACATGTGCCCGATGGATGCGATAGTAAAGAAGGAAGGCAAGATTAGCTTCATCTATGGATATTGTATCGCATGTGGTCTGTGTGAAAAGGCATGTCCAGAGGAGGCGCTTAAATTAAAAAGGACGCTTGACTTTTCCAAATTGGTCGATTTGAAGGAATGCACCCTGGTGGAATCTGAACTCGTTGGGTGTAAAGAATGTGGGAAGCCTTTTATGACAAAGGCGGCATTCGATAAAATATCGAACGTGATGCGAAAGGCTGGAGGAACCGATCAATTTAGTATAGAGGAACAACTCGAGTTGCTTAAGTATTGTGATGACTGTAGGGCAGTAAGAGCACTAGAAAAGGTTTTGGGGAACATATGATGGGAGAGCTTTTGAAAGTGAGAAAAGGTTTCTACGCGTTTTTATATCGGATGTACTTGGAGGAGCCACCGCGCGAACTCGCCGAGGACTTGGTGAACAAAAAATTCCCCGTCCCAGACCTAGAGTCGTTGAATGAGGATATGGCAGAGGGCTTCAAGATGCTGAAAAAATTTATGAAAACGAGCAAAGACGTGGACGAGGTCCATGAAAAGTTGACGGATGAGTACACCCGCCTCTTCCTCGGACCTGGCAGACTTCCAGTTCCACCCTACGAATCCATGTATATGGATGGGACGATGATGGGGAAGTCCCTGCTGGAGGTGAAGAAGGTCTATAGAAAAGCAGGGGTGGGCAAATCAGGGGACTATGCAGAGCCAGAGGATCACATTGCGTTCGAACTCAAGTTCATGCACTGGCTGTGCGAGGAGGGGATAAATGCGGGTGACGACGAACGCGTGAAAGAGAGTATAGCTCTACAAAAGGACTTCATGAATGAACACCTGATGAGGTGGGCGCCAAAATTCTGCGATGACTTATATGAAAGCAAGCAAGCCGACTTCTATAAGGGCATTGCAAAGGTCACGAAGGGGTTTCTATTGCTGGATAGTGAACTAATCGATGAGTTTTTGGAAAGCCCATAATTCTTTGTGTTCTTCTTCATGCCCGTCGTCTCCACCGTATTTTCCCAAAAGTCGTAGAGTCATTTAGAAAAACTTTAATAGGAGTACCCTTGAAATGTTAACGATTAATTATTAGGAGGGAAGAAATGGCAACAAAATTAGAGTCAACTTTCAGTGACATCAAGATAACCAGACGTACTTTTGCCAAAGCGACAGCCGCCTTGGGTGCGGTTGCGGCGCTTGGCAGCGGATATGCTAGTGCTACAAAGTTCACAGACAAGATGATAGCCGCAGCCTCGCCCTCTCCAGCAGTGACGCGAGCGAAGAGCATCTGCTCCTTCTGCGCCATCGGTTGTGGATACATAGGCGTCGCAGAGGACGGCGTGCTCACCAAGATGGAGCCCTGGGAGGATCACCCCATAAATCGCGGGGGTATGTGCTCCAAGGGTACAGCCTTGGCAAACGTCACCAACTCTCCGAGAAGACTGAAGTATCCGATGAAGAAAGTCGGCGGGTCATGGAGAAGAATCACCTGGGATGAGGCGTTGAACGAGGTCTCAAGCAAGCTAAACAGCATCAGGAATACCTATGGACCAGACTCGGTGTTTATGTGTGGACTCGTGCATGGGTCCAACGAAGAGTGTTATATGTTCAGAAAGTTTGCGATGCT
>JAUWXC010000045.1 GCA_030616565.1 Methanocellales archaeon
CGGACCTAATAGCTATCAAATCCAACGTTAGCTCTTCGCCGATCCTCTTGAATTCAAAATCGTTGACGTATCTCACCCTCTTAAGTAGCGCATCAGCCTCCAGCTCATCGTGAACGTCCAGGGCGAGAGCCGTTTGATTGAAATACTTCAGCTCATGTCGAAAGATGACTTCCTCTCCCCCTATCTTGACGATTGCATCACCGGTGCCAATGATGACTTCCTTGACTCCAGGAGCGAGCATCTCCTTTAGGTGATGGAACTTCCCAGCAAAATCTGGCTTCATTAGCGGAGGACAATCCTCTAGCTTGACACCTCTTTCTATGAGTTGTGATGCGAAAGCCATGCAGGTTTTTTCGCCGCACTCCCTACAGTTCGTTTTCGGTAGGTAACGATAGATGTCCAAGGGTCCAAGTTTCTTGACCATTCTCACCTCATGCCTATCCAATTCCCGATATCCAGGGGTTCCGCCTCTTTAGGACGGGATAGCGATTCGACAGCAGCCTTAAACAATTCTACGGCGGTGGGATTCATCATCATGAACAAATCGGACCCTGCAAGACACAGGGTCAATGCCGTAACAGCCTCCCATAAAGGTCCTCTCTTTTCCCGGTCGCCCCATTCGCGTACGTCCATCCATGCCTCTCTGGCACCCCATGCATTGGTCGTTCCAGAGGATATGGGCATCTGCAGATCCTCGTCTCCTTTCAGGGCAGCCAACCTAACTCGCTCCATGATGCTGAACGAATATTCCAGCCCATAACCCAGAGCGGCGGTAGTAGGGTCCATGATCAAACCCTCTTTTTTCATGCCCAGCCCCAGCAGGTGTTTGTTCAGGGTTTTCTGGTCGTTGATGTCGAGCTGGGTCCAGGATAACACGACGTGCCCATGGTTCACGCAAGTCTTTGCAATCCTCTTATAATCCAGGTTCAGGCTTGCAGAGCCGATTACGCATCGTTCTCCTTCTGCAACTTCTGCCGCCTTCTCCAAAACCTCCGGATCCTTTTCCGGATTGCCGGAGCCGCCGATTATGATCGGTACCTTCACCGCTTGTAAGACGTCCTCCACCGTTTTTGCCGCTTCTCGAGCGGAAGTGTCTTTAAGGGTGGGATCGGTGCTTATCAGGTGTATCGTGACTAAATCTGCGCCATACTTTACGCACAGCTTCGCCCATTCTGCTGGGTCCTCTAATACCTCCTCGAAGTGCTTTCTTACGGGTCCTGCCAGATGGACCTTCATATCAAACACATCATAGGCGATCGCCGGCCTGTATGGGTTTTGCGCATCAAAATTATAAAAGGGCAGGGTCTTTTCTCCGCCGACCTTTACGACGTTTTTTCTCGTTCCACCATTGGCTTTTGTGGCGCCTAGCTCCACCTCCACAACCCTGCCCGGAAAGTCCATCAGCGGAGACTCAAAACTCAACGCACGATATTCCGCCCTTTTAGTGATTGAAACTGCTGCGCTTAGCGCGAGTTCAAGTTCACCGACGTCCATATCCACGTTCTCGAGTTCCAGCTCCTCTGTCCCTTTCAATAGCTCGTCGAGCTTGGTTAGATCGAACTTCATTTTCCTCCCTGCACGCTTAGCTTTTCCATGATTTCATCCACGGCCTTTACCGCCGGAGAGTCATCCGGCAGTTCCAACAAGGACTTGCCCAGAAGGTTGTACTCTGCCACACTCGCATCCTCCGGTATCGCACCCGCAAACTCCAGCCCGGTTGACTCAACCCTTTTTAATATCAGTTTTTCATGTGAAGGATCGACCCTGTTCACCACCAAGTATAAACGTTTAAATCCTATTCTCAATTCCTTGGCGAGATTCTTGATCCTTTCTGCGGTATTAAAGGCGTATAGCGATCCGTTAGTAACCACGATCATGTCATCGACATTCTGGGTCGTTCGCCTGCTGAGGTGCTCCAAACCAGCCTCAGCATCGATGATGATGTAGTCATAATCCCCCATCATTGAATCTGTTATCTTTCTGAGCATGTGGTTTACCGAGCAGTAGCATCCGGGTCCTTCCGGTCTTCCCATGACCAGGACGTCGAAACTGGGTGCCTCAGCCATTATTTCAAAGGCCCTGGATTCCAACCATGCATCCTTGGAGTATCCAGGCGGTAATCGGGATTGCTTTACCGATAATTCCTCTCTGATGTCTCCGATGGTGCTCTCGACAGGTACTCCGAGCGCATCCGGCAGATTGGAATCTGGGTCTGCATCTATCGCTAGGATGCTCTTATGGCCGGTTTTGACCAATTTTCTTACTAACAATGCAGCGAGCAGTGTTTTCCCTGCACCCCCCTTGCCGGAGACTGCGATGACCTTCCCCATGTCCATTCACTTTATCTTTTTGATTATGACCTTTTCGGCGTGTATCTTTGCGTTCTGCAGGATGATTTTTATCCCTCCGGGAGCGCCCACTGGCATAGCTTCAAGCTCTGGAACTTCTACTGCCTCTACCGCCTCGACCTCACGCCATCTTTCGACTACCGGATGTCCTCTTTCCTTTAAAAATTCCTTTAGAGCGGCGATATCGGTGGCGTCTGCCTCTGTAGCGATTTTATCGCGTAACTCAGCTGGAATATCATCAACTACCCTTTCCTTTACGCTCTTTGGCAACCACACAATTCGATTCCAGCCGCCATCTGCTTGCAAGAACTTGGGCGAGCGCATATATTCTATGGCCATCCCCAAGAAGCCTTCTATCTGCTTCCCACCACCGGTTTGCGTCGCCAGGGTTGAGAAGGGCACACCTAGGACCGTTTCTCCGACATAATCCCTGTGCGCGACACCTATACCGTCAACTTCTGGTATGTAGAAGGCGATTGACTCAAAGCACCCGCATGATGTATGAGGAAAATTAAACATGCTATGCAGGTAAAACCTCTCGGTCTCACCCAGAGACCTTTCCTTCACCACCTTATTCACCCCAGAGTATTCGCCGTTCACTTTATCTATGAGCTCGCCCTTTGGAATCGCAAAGTTTGGCCCCTTTGGATCCACCCTTGCAGCGGCTCTTCCGTCAAACCAGTTTATCGAGCCACATAGGGAAATCCTATCCGGCGTTATAACGCAGAAGTGTGTGGGGGCAAAACCCTGGCACAAGACACATCCGTAGAACGTATCCACTTCTTCCTCGCTCAATGCTCTGGCCCTCGCATCCCTGGCTTCATAGATCTTCCTCGCGTTATTCACAAACGCCTCGACCTTTTTCTCGTCCGTGATGAACGTGACCTGGATCTTCTCGACGATCGGGAGCTCTGCCTTGAACAAGGTAACCAGCGCCTGTCCGAGATATTTTAGGGTGTTAAATCCCTTCTCGTAGCTCTTCTTGCTCAATCTGCACCAAATGTCGTATCTTTGGTTCAGATGCATGAACCCTTCCATATAGTTACAGTAATCGTGTATCCTCCTTTCGATGACGGCTTCCAAATCCTCTTCCACCTTTTTCCCGGCCACTTCGACAAAGATTGCAAATGGATATCTGCCACCTTCTTTGAGTTTGTCGAGATCTGGACCCTCTACTTCGACCTTTCCGTCCTTGACTTCACTTGGCTTTCTGACCCTCACGAGCTCTCCTTTTGACTTTACCTTCGGTCCTCCCAGCTCGACGTACATCTCCTCTTTTCTGATCCTCTCTCCTTCGTGAACGACGCCAACCTCTACCGGTATTTTCATATCATTTCCTCCTCAGCAGTGAAACTAGATTCTCGAAACCCTTTTCCCACTCCTTTTCCTCGAGATTATCGAACGAGTAATCGGCGTTTGGTTGATAAAATCTTCCCAGGCTCATGGTCTTTATATTTGAGAAGTGCTTCAGCACGGACAGCATCTGTGATTCCAGGTAATAGGGAAATCCCAGATATGCCACCATATCGTAATTTCCTTTGCCGTCAAAACCCCTCCACTCGGCGTCCCTCAGCAGATTGGTGATCTCGACAACGCCCTTTGCCACTGGCTCAACCCCCATTTCCAAGAAATCTTTTAGCACAGATGGAGCTACGACGACTGACATTTCTTTAGATAAATCCAGGATGCACTTCTGTATCGGTTCCTTCCCTATCTTTTGACCCTTTATCCCAGAGCCGCATAGCATCACTTTCCTCCTCACTTTGCTCAAAATCTTCGACGCAAGCTCTGGCGTCACAACCCTTGCCTGCTTCGGTCCTGGTATGTTTGCAGAAAGCCACGGTATTGTCATTTAACCTCCTTTTTCCTACAAAGTCTTTTCAACAGGGTAGGATCGGGCGTGATTCTGGGCTTCCATTTCTCGGCTTTAAGGATCTTCAGGATCTCTGCCTTGAGCGTGATCGGAATGTCTGCCTCTGTCCTGACGTACATCGCAATATCTTCCGGCATTTTTCCAAAGTATTTTTTGTGCAAATCTATATAGTGAGCCAGCTTGATCTGTCTTCCCTTCGTCGTATCATTCGGTCTGATACAATTCTTTGCAATGGAGACGATCGCTTCCTCCTTGGATTCAGCGACGTACAGCAAATATTCTGGAGATGGAGAGATCTGGACCTTCTCACCATTTCTGGCATTGTACACCACCCAGTCCTCGCTTTTGTCCGCCCTTCCTAAGTACGTTCTCCTGTATTTCGCGCCCCTTGGTCCCAGGATGACTGGAACGCCTAACCTGTTGAAACCCGTAGCGATCGATGCCGCCTTTTGAGACATGGCGCCCCATGCAACTCCCACTGCGCTAACCCTGTTCAGAATATAATCAGCTATTTCTTCATAGTTTCCTCTTAGGTTTCTGTGTGCAAAAATGCTGGCTATTTTTATGGCAGCGTCGGCTATGTGTGCATTGGAAACACAAGATCCCACATTGGATAAACAGCCTGCGTCGAAGTTTCCAGGATATTTCTCATAAAGGGTCTTCCCCTCTTCATCCTTATACATCGCAAGGTCCATTGCCGCGCATCCTGAAGCGACGACGATATATCTTCTACTTAGAAATATCTCGGCCATCTCAACTATTTCCTTTGAGCTACCAGCATAATTGGGACAGCCGACAAAGGCGACCACTCCTGGAATATCGCCCATGACGATGGGGCTGCCAACATTTCTGATCTCCGTATCCTGGATCGGTCCCCTGCCAGACCTAACTTTATATCTCTCTTTTCTGGTTATTTCTTTAGCCGCTCCGCCCAGTAGGCTAACGATCGGTATTTCTTTGCTGCAAACGTTTTCACATCTTCCACAACCGATGCACAACTCGTATATCTCTGAGAGCAATGAAAGATCGCCTTTTGCTGCCTTTTCCATTCCCTTGAGTATATCTAAATTATTGTGACATTCTCGAACACATAATCCGCACTGGATACATTTTTTCGCCTCTTTAACTACGTCCAGAGTTCGTTTCTTTCTCTTCCCTGAGAGCTTGGTGGCGACGCTTACCGCGACTTCGCCAACCTTCTCGGCATCAAGTATCAGTGCGCCTGGTGCTCCCTTGACCAAATCATCTATCACGTCCTTTGGCGAATCTTTGGTCCTGTCTGGCAATCCCAAACAGATTTTGTCGTTGGTGGCAATTACCGCTGCGCCGGTCTTGCGCGCCTCTTGAAGCACATCCGTCCTGACGCACTGCTCGTCAACTATGATAACATCAGCTATGCCAGTTCTCACAAAATTGAGTTGTTTGGACAGTGGGCCAACAATTTTGGCTCCTTTGTCATACCTGGTCAGATCAAAGGCAGTGCAACAGATGCCAGCTACTTCTACCTCATCATACAGATCATGATCCCGAAGATAATTGATCACCTCCGCCCCAGGGACGACGTTGTGCCCTATACAGAGAATTACCGGCTTTTTGGTATCGATGGTCCCAAAGCCGATGTCCACTAAAGGTGAATCAGGATCGCCCTTTGGAAAACCTAATGCAGAGATCTGCGCAACATCAGCTATTTCCATCAACAACTGGTCAATCATACTCACATGCAAAGCCTTGGATTCAAAATCAGCGAAGTACCCTTCCTGACCGGTGTGAGTGGCAGAGAGCGAGTGCATTAACTCTTTTTCGGCATACTCCAAGGGCTCTAGAAGGTGGCTTAACTTCTTTGGCTTGCTCCCTGCGATTAGCCTAACCAAGGGAGCTTCTACCTCAACGTTTTTCCCCATGTCTATTGGCACATCACCATGTTTTTCAATCAAGTGCTCCACTATATGTCGCGCATGTCCACCGTGAGCGGCTGCGCCAATGCAACATGCCAATAAGACCATTCTTCCTTGCTGCGCCCCTATATCGATGCCGCAGGCGCCCTTCTTTCCGTCTGATAGATCACATTTTCCGTAGGTGCACAAGCAACAGAGGTCGCAGAGAGGTGCATACATCGGCTTATACC
>JAUWXC010000029.1 GCA_030616565.1 Methanocellales archaeon
CCATCATAACCTACACGACCGATCCGATAACGAACGTGACACCGACATGGACTGCAAATGTACCAGCAAGCACATCCTTGGTGATTAACATCAGCGTGGATGAGGGTGCGACATGGACGACCGCTACAAATGGAACCATGATCAATTATACATCTAATGTGACAAACACGAAATTGTTATATAAGGCGGAGTTCTCAACGACGAGCGAAACTGTGACACCTATTTTGTGCGATATCACTCTCACCTATGTTCCGGGAATTAACATCAGCAGAGCCAATACCAGCATCGATGGTTATTCCTGCGAGGACTGTCACGGCGGCATTGGAACTAATGAGCTTCACTCATCGGGCTTAGTCGTCAACGACTGGGATTGCAACTCGTGTCATAATGCCACCACTCTAGGCGGTAAAAAGGCGTGGAGTACATCTATGATAAACACCTCCCGTCATGATAACGTGTCTTTGAGTGACAAGATTGATACATATGGGTGTGTCTGGTGTCACAACAACACGAATGCACCGCAACCGTTCCACTACACTGAATACCCGCGTGGTTCGGTTGACATCCCTGGCTGGAGTTGGGTTAACGGCACTCCCGTCAAATGCATCAGCTGCCATGTAGATTATGATACCCAAGCACCATTCCAAGCACCGAACGTCACGCACAGCGTCTCCGGCAAAATCTTGGACAATTGCTATGACTGTCACACCAACGCATCGAGCTATTCGGCGAGTTCGTGGGCGTTGCACGATTTGTACCCAATAACCTGGGCGAATTGTGTTGAATGTCACGCCTCTGGAAAGGGCGGTGCCCCCATCGTGGACAATGCCACGCTGGAAGCGGGCATGCATGCTGGGCTGAACAATACTGACAACATCAACGATGCGTGTAAAGCGTGTCATCAGGATGGGGTCTCGCATTATTCTGCTCAGACAAGGGTTTGTGCCGACTGCCATGTTTCACCTGCCCAATTCAGTGCCCCGTTGGTGTACGAGCATCATCCAACTGGCGTTCAGGTAACCACCACTGCCAATTGCACCACCTGTCACAACAACAGCATTGGGTCATATAGCGATGATACCCCAGGAACGGTTAATGCAACCGTGTCTCACTATGGCCTTAACGAGACGGGCAACAAGCTGATGACGGCTGATAATTCTTCCATTGACTGTATCTACTGCCATATCAACTCGACCAACATGGGGAATTGGGGCGTATTGCTGGGAAACCTTGCGAACATCACCAACAAGAATGGCACGGCTGGAACGGGTACAGACCACTTGAGTTACACGACATCTGCAGATTGCTTCGACTGTCACAACGACACCTCCGCTCCGCTGAGCACGTTCCATGCCGAGAATCTTGGACCTGGTGGGGGAGGACCTGACTGTGCTGAATGTCACGACATCGGAGGGATGGCAAGGACACAGGTTGACGTTTCAGTTATCGAGACATCCATTCATAGAAATTTGAATAGTGAAGAGGAGAACGATACAATCCTGTCAACTCTCGTGAATAAGGCATGCTGGGCATGCCATGGTGATGGAAAAGAGCCAACTGGACATCCATCGAATTACAAGACGCCGAGGGATTGTGAAGACTGTCATGTCGGCTATGTCCGATTCAATGCAACGAAGATATCCGAGCATTATTCTAGTGGAGATGAGATTAAGGTGTACAAAGCATGCTGGGCATGTCATAAAATTGGTTACAATACATATCTACTGGAGATCAGGTTTAATGGTATATCAACCGACAAAATTAAAGAGAGGGTAGCCCACTATGGTGAACCCCTTTCGGAGAGTTGTAGGTCCTGCCATCAGAATACGACGGCAGAGAACTATGGCGTCACGAAGTTGGTCTACAAGCATGCGAATAACACCTGCACTAAATGCCATGCAAGCACGAGTATAACCAGTTTGCATGATGAGAACCTGACGCTGGTGCCAAGAAGTTGTGAGGAATGCCATACAAATGAGTACAGGATGTGGATATACAACGGTCCAGGACAGATTAAATCGCACTATCCGATGGCATCTTCTGGCAGGGGAAACACGCTGTTAGATGGCTATACATGCGAGTATTGCCACGGGTTGAGTACTACGCAGAAATTGCATTCGGACAGCCTTACTGTTACAAGATGGGATTGTGTCGACTGCCATTCCTCCGCCGGATCGGGACCGATAGCAAGATACGTCACAAAGATTGACGCCTATGCCCACTACGAATCTTACGTCGGCTGTGGAGATAACTGCCATGCTACTGATCAAGGATTCCATTATTCGACATATGCACTCGGGGATGTGGTAGACCCAGGATGGAGCAGTTGGACGCTTGGCAAGCCCGTATCCTGTCTTGATTGCCATCTAACTCATGCCGGCGAAGCTCCATTCAATGCCCCGCCAGACCATGGTATGACAGTGTTTAATTGTGCAGAATGTCACAGAAGCCAAGAGGCAGACCCCTGGATCAAATTCGTGCATAACATCGTCACGGTAGCGAATCCTGACTGTGGACGATGTCATGAGTCCGTGGGCGCTGTCAGCTCTGCTGTCAGCGGAAGTGTGCATGCAGAATTAAATGTTGAGGCTCTTAACGAGACGGCTTTAACAGATCCTGCTGCCAAGGCGTGCTGGGCATGTCATGGAAATGGTACCGAGCCGCTGGGCCATCCATCTGAATATAAAGCCCCTGCTAACTGCCTGGATTGTCATGTGACACATGGTGAAAAAGCACCGTACAATGCGTCCGATATAAGCGGGTTGCCTAAAGGACAAGCAACGCTAGGGGAGTGCATCGTCTGTCATGGAGAGTGGCACGTGGTATCGGCTGGCAAGAGGATGGGGCCGCTGGCCAAGGATGTAATGTTATCTCCAAACCTAACAACCCAGGGCAAACGCATTGCTCTAAATGTCAAAATCGATGAGTACTTCTTGACCGTTAAGAGGGCGGAATACTTCATCGACAAAATGGGCATGCCGGGCACAGGAATCCCAATGAACGCCACCGACGGTACCTTTGATGGGGGAACGGAAGATGCATGGGCAGTCATAGATACCGGTGAACTAACGATTGGTGATCACATCATCTACGTTCGTGCTATGGACTCTGCGAGCACATGGGGCCCAGTTTCATCAACTACATTAACGGTATCAGGTGAGACTTGGTTCGATTTCTGTCTGAAGATTTGGAGGGCTTCAATCGGCATGCTCTACCAGGCATATAAACAGGTATATGGCATGTATCGTCTATATGCGCCATTTATAAGGCAGACGTTTCTTAATATATTTGAGAAATACAGCCAGCTCCCAAGGTGATACTACCCATGGCTAAAAATAGAGTCCGCAAATCTAAAAGACGAAGAGTCGTCTTCCTAATTGCACTCCTCCTCGGGGCCTTATTTGTAGTTATCACCATCATAGGAATGAGAAGTCCTGCGAACGTCGAGCTTATCGACCTGCGAGTGGGAGACGTAGAATGGGATGCCGAGCATAGCTTTCACTCGGATATCACTCTGACAATCCAAAATACCGGCAAAAAAACCGCAAGGGATGCGAGGGTATACCTGTATATCAAGGATGGTGGCGGCGAGGTGGAATATACTGGATATCAATACTTTCCGGACCTCACTGCTTTGCGTACTGAATCGAGAACATTAACCGTAGAGCTGGATGCCGAAGATAGAAGGATAACGGGGACGATCATAGTGTATTGGGACAATAATTCCAATATTTACAAGTTCTAAGGTTACAAATCGGCACGGCGGTATCGCTTTTGTAACTTTTTGAGGTCGTCACCAGTGATCTCAATTTGATTCAAATCGTTGGTCCCCATGCCCACTAAAGCGGCTAACTCCAAGTGCTTTACATCGTGTGGATTTATTCCCATTAGGAGCGCTCCTATTGCATCTACTGCGACTGCGTCGCTGCCAGCCACGATGACATTTGAACGAACTGGATCGCACCCCGTTTCATGTGTTTGACATCCTATTACGCCATCGATAACACCCAATCTCGGCATAAATCTGCGATTCAAATCCACGATTTTCTCATGAATGTCCTCGTGCATGATGCTCTTTGGCAATATGCCCCCCATCATGTTTTTCATATTCAGTGTGACAACAGCAAGACGGTGCACTTTCAACTTCGCTACTGAAACGATTGCATCGCATTCGAAGAATGTCTTGGCAACATTAATTTTCTTCAACTTGGCAGCATTAGGAATCGTTACCTCTACTCTTTCGTCTCGATTCAAATCTATTAGTTCGATATCACGGATCACATCGATAAGTCCAACCTTCTCAAACGTCTCCATGGTATCAAAATCGGTGCTTCCCCCCTCTGCAACGATGATGTCATCAAATCCGCTATCTTGGAGATATTCAACGACGCCCAGAACAACCCGCGGATCAGTTGTTACACCGGTACGTGGCAAATCATTCGTTACATAGTTTGGTTTTATGAGTATCCTCTCATCCTTTTGGAAATACTGAGATGCACGTATACTCGCCAGTGCTCTTTTTGTCCCCGCTAATGGTTTACCAGTGTTAATGACTGCAACGTTACTCCCATTCATCACTAGACACTCTCCGCCTAAAGACAAAACCTTTTTCACTACCTAGTTAAATCCAGAATAGGAGTTATAATAAGAGTCGTATTAATGGAGTGCGAATGGAATGAATGATATTTTGCGAAGGCGGTTGACATCTGGTATGGATAAAGACGTGGCGAGGTTTATCTCCTCGATGGATGTCGATAGATGGATTTTCGAACCCGATATACTTGTGAACAAAGCGCACGTCATGATGCTGTGCGAGCAGAACATCGTTTCCAAAGAGGATTGCTCATCGATATTGAGGGCACTTGACACCATCAAAAAAGGCGGGTTCACATCTCTTGATGCAACGCTTGAGGATGTTCACGTCGCCATAGAATCAAAGGTAATCGAACTGGCTGGTGAGGCAGGAAGCAGGATGCACACAGCCAAATCACGCAACGATGAGGTTGCAACATGCATCAGAATCGCGCTTAGAGAGGAAATACTGGAAATGATGCGCGAGTTGATCGCGCTAAGAAAAGTTCTACTTAACGTGGCAGATAAAAACACCAGCACGATAATGCCGGGTTTTACGCATCTTCAACATGCGCAACCAACCACGCTTGCCCATCACCTGATCGCACACGCGGATGCATTCAAGAGGGATTTTGATAGGATCGTGGACGCATATGCACGCGTCAATCTGTGTCCTTTGGGAGCGGGGGCATTCGCCTCAACCGGGTTTCCAATCAATAGAGAGAGGGTGGCACAGCTATTGGGCTTTGACAGCCTGATTGAAAATTCGATGGATGCCGTCAGCACAAGAGATTTCGCCATAGAATGTATTGCCACCTTCGCAAACACGATGGTGGATTTAAGCAGGATCGCGGAAGAATTCATCCTCTGGAGTACTCCCGAATTTGACTTCATTGAATTAGACGACAGATATGCGTCTACAAGCAGCATCATGCCCCAGAAGAAGAATCCGGATGCGCTTGAGTTGATACGCGCCAAGACCGGTTCTGTTGGGGGTGAACTGCAATCCGTCCTTTCCATCTGCAAGGCGCTGCCCTACAGCTACAATCGGGATTTGCAAGAGGTTACGCCCCATTTGATAAAGGCAACCTCAACGTTGCGTTCATCTCTCAGAATTATGACCGGCATAATTGACACGATGCAGGTCAAAAGCGACAAAATGGCTGCTGCGACCCACGCTGGCTTCATCACCGCAACTGAATTAGCAGACACCATTGTCAGAGAGACGGACATTCCATTCAGGACAGCTCACCAAGTCGTCGGGACTCTTGCAAGAAGCGGTCAAAAACCAACGCTGGACCAAATCGATGTTGCATCAAAGAAGGTGACTGGAAAGAAGTTGAGTGAACTGGGGCTTACACAGGCATCACTTGACAAAGCGCTTGACCCGGAGCAGAGCATTCAAATAAGATGTATCAGGGGTGGTCCTGCGCCGAAGGAGACGATCAGGATGACCAAGGATAGAATGAAGCAGACAAGCAGCGATATGAAATCCTTGGATCAAAAGGTTGACAAAATAAATGCTGCGCTAAGGCAACTGAACGCACCGGTGCGTGAAAAATGAAAATCAAACGAGTCAAGGTTGAACGAGAGGGCATCACCTATACCGGGCTCATGATGCCCAGCAAAGGAGCACGTATCATTTTAAAATTGGATAACGGATATAATATCGGCCTAAAAAAGGAGGCCAAGACGAAGGTTACAACGCTCAAGGATGAAAGAGTCGTATCACATAAAAAGACACCGCCTCCATCACCAAATCCATCTCTGCCAACCGTTTCAATACTCTCCACCGGCGGCACGATTGCGAGCAAGGTTGATTATAGAACTGGAGCGGTAACGTCGCAATTCGACGTTGATGATATCCTCAGCGCCATACCAGAACTAACGGAAATTGCCAATTTTAGGGGCAAGGTCATCTACAACATCTTGAGCGAGAATATGAGGGCTGAGTACTGGCAAAAATTGGCAAGGGCTGCCGCAGATGAGATCAAGAAAGGCGCAGACGGGATAATGGTCACTCACGGCACAGATACCATGACATATACCGCTGCTGCGCTATCGCTCATGCTGAAGACATCCGTGCCCATCGTGTTTGTGGGCTCGCAGCGCTCCGCTGATAGACCAAGTAGCGATAACGTCGTGAATGCCGTCTGCGCTGCAAAGGTGGCGACCAGTGACATTGCGGAGGTTGTGGTCGTGATGCATGCAGGTATGTCCGATGATATATGTCTGATGCACAGGGGTGTGAGAGTGCGGAAGATGCATTCTTCGCGAAGGGATGCATTTCGATCGATTAACGCAAAGCCCATCGGCAGGATCGATTATAAAACGCGGAAGATCCGCACCACCGAGAAGTATCGCAAAAGGGGCGAGCAGGAATTAGTTCTAAATGACAGATTGGAGACGAAATGCGCGCTGGTCAAATTCTCCCCGGGTGCCGATCCAGGCGTAATCGATTACTATACAAGCAAAGGTTACAAAGGATTGGTGATAGAGGGTACTGGATTGGGTCATGTTTCCACAGAGTGGATACCGCACATTAAAAAGGCGATTGATAATGGTGTACACATGGTGATGACGTCCCAGTGCCTCGGCGGCAGGGTTTGTGACAGGGTATACGACACGGGCAGGGACCTGCTCAACGCGGGCGTCATCGAAGGTGAAGACATGCTGCCGGAGGTTGCGCTAGTCAAACTGATGTGGGTGCTCGCCCAGACCCAAAATCCTGCCGAAGTGCGCCAGCTAATGCAGACAAACATAGCAGGTGAGCTCAGCAGGAGATCGAAACATGCTTGATTATCGGCGACTTGGTCTGAGGGCGGGTTTGGAGATTCACCAGCAATTGGATACGAAGGGGAAATTGTTCTGCAGCTGTCCTACCAGACTTAGGAATACGGA
>JAUWXC010000013.1 GCA_030616565.1 Methanocellales archaeon
GAGAGATTTATGACCACCAAGCGTCCTACATCATCTGCCTTTTGAGCATATGCAGTTGCATGCGCGCTCTCGAGGGCGGGTACAATTCCCTACAATCTGCTCAGCGTGTGGAACGCGTCTAACGCCTCCTCATCGCTGATGTTCCTCGCTTTTACCCGGCCGATATCGACGAGACGTGCCAGCTCGGGACCCACGCCAGAGTAATCCAATCCAGGAGCGATAGAATGTGACTCCAGAATCTGTCCATACTCATTTTGCAAGATCTTCGTGCGCGCACCATGAAGTACGCCTTCCTCGCCGGCGCACAGGGAGGCGGAGTGATATGCTACTTTCTTCGTTTTCTTTAACCCTTTTCCGCCAGCCTCCACGGCGAATAAATCAACATCGTCGTTGAGAAATGGATAAAATGTGCCCATTGCGTTGCTGCCACCGCCGGCGCATGCCACGATGGAGTCTGGCAATCTGCCCTCCTTTTCAAGGATTTGTTCTCGCGTTTCATGTCCGATGACGCTCTGAAAATCCCTGACAATCGTTGGGTATGGATGTGGACCCACTACGGAGCCTATCAGATAATACGTGTCGCCAACATTCGTCACCCAGTCCCTAAGCGCCTCGTTGATGGCATCTTTCAGCGTTTGCGAGCCAGAGCGCACAGGTATGACCTCTGCGCCGAGCAATTTCATTCGGAACACGTTCATCTTCTGGCGCTCCACGTCCTTTGTGCCCATATATACGACTGTCTCCAAGCCTAGGACCGCACTTGCCATTGCAGTAGCCGTGCCATGTTGACCCGCGCCGGTTTCTGCGATGATGCGTTTCTTTCCCACGTACTTCGCCAGCAATGCCTGCCCCATCGTGTTATTTAGCTTGTGAGCGCCTCCATGCACGAGGTCTTCGCGCTTTAGATAGATTTTCTTACCGAGTTGTTCGCTCAACCGTTGGGCATAATATAATGGGGTGGGGCGTCCCCCAAAATCCTCCAAGTAATGACGCAATTCCGCTATGAATTTAGGATCGTTTTTGTATCTCTCATACCCCTCTGCAAGCTCTTCCAGTGCAGGCATCAGGATCTCGGGAGCAAACTGCCCCCCATATCTTCCGAACTTCTTCTCCATCATCTCTCTCCTTTGAACGCGTTGACCATCTCTTTAGCCTTATCAATATCATGCATGATTGCTGTGCCAACCAGTAGGCCGTCCACACCGGCTTCGATCATCCTTCTAGCATCCTCTGCGCTGCGAATTCCGCTCTCGCTGATTATGAAACGTCCGGGGTCAGCCTCTTTAATGTACGGTACAAGCCTCTTAGTTACAGATAAATCAATCTCCAGTGTATCCAAATCTCTGTTGTTGATTCCTATGATTCTTGCGGACGTGCTCAAAGCGGAGCGTATTTCTTCTTCCGAGTGAACTTCCACGATGGGCTCAAAACCATAGAATTGCGCCTTTGTCACGAAATAGTCTAAATCATCTCCCAAGATTCCCGCGATAAGCAGGATCAAGTCAGACTCAACCTCTTGCAACTGCCGCTCATCGATGATGAAATCCTTGCGCAGTACTGGTATATCAATGGCACCTCTCACCGCCGTCAGAAGATCAATGCTGCCACCAAAGAATTTGGGTTCAGTAAGCACCGAAATCGCGGCAACATCATCGGCCAACATTTTTGCGATGCGCACGGCATCTTCCTGCGAAATATCCTTGATTCTACCATGAGAGGGCGATGCAGGCTTGATTTCTGCAATAAGAGGGATTTTTTCCTCCTCCCATTTTGCCCTCATCCTGCTTATGATGTCCCTGGTATGAACCTTAAATGACCTAGGGTTTACGTCCTTAACCCTCTTTTTCGTTTCCGCTACAATGTCATCGATCAACATACTCCCTCCAGGAAGTTTTGGATAATCTTCTTTCCAACAGGCGTCAGCACACTCTCCGGGTGAAACTGCACACCCTCAATGGGGTATTTGATGTGGCGCGCCCCCATTATTATGCCATCCTCATCAACAGCCGTCACTTTAAGATCGCTTGGCAGTTCTACAACGGCCAACGAATGGTATCGCCCTCCCATCAGTGGATTTTCTACCCCATCATATATTGCCTTGCCATCATGTATAATCTTGGACGTCTTGCCGTGTACTGGGCCAGAGGGAGAATGTACAACCTTTCCACCGAATGCGACGCATATCGCCTGATGGCCAAGACAGACGCCTAGCATCGGCGTTTCTTTAAACTCCCTGACGAGCTCTACACATGAGCCGATGTCTTTTTGATTATAAGGATTGCCCGGTCCTGGCGAGATGATGATCGCGTCTGGTTTGATTCGTCCCACCTCTTCTATGGAAATCGTGTTCGGCACAACGACCACATCTGGTTCGATTACCGCCACATAATCCACCAGATTGTATACGAATGAATCCCTGTTGTTGATGAACAGCGTCTTCATACACCCTCCAGCGTTTCAATCGCTCTGAGCATTGCGCCCATCTTCTTTTCAGCCTCAAAGTACTCATTCTCAGGAACCGAATCTGCAACGATCCCGGCACCGGCCTGGATATGTAGCTTATTTGCCTCCTTCACAATTGTCCTGATGACGATCGCAAAGTCTGCGTCCCCATTAAACGAGAAATAACCGAGCCCTCCTGCATAGATACCTCTTGCGTCTTTTTCAAGTTCATCTATGAGCTCCATTGCCCTGATCTTTGGCGCTCCAGAAACGGTTCCCGCAGGAAAAATTGCCCGGACGGCATCAAACATGCTGCATTCATCCTTCAGAATTCCGGTTACGGTACTCTCAAGGTGCTGGACGTGCGAGTACTTCAGCACTGACATGTAGTCATCAACGACAACGCTTCCTGGCTTGGACACTTTCGCAACATCATTTCTTCCCAAGTCGACCAACATGACATGCTCGGCAACCTCCTTTGGGTCGCGCTTCATCTGCTCTGCCAGCCTTTTATCCTCCTCCTTGGTAGCGCCCCTCCCGCGCGTACCTGCGATGGGATTCGTGATGACCTTTCTGCCGTGAACGGTCACCAGCGTCTCCGGGCTGGCACCGATGATTGCGCCATCGTCAAACTGAACGCAGTACATGTATGGAGAAGGATTGACATCTCGCAATCTCCTGTAGACCTGCAGCGCATCGCCTTCGCCATCAAACTCATACCGCCTGGAAAGAACCACCTGAAATATGTCTCCATCGTAGATGTGTTCCTTTGCCTTTCTGACGATATTCTCGTATTCGTCCTTGCCTGTGTTTGACTGCGGAGCGCCAACTGAAATCTTGGGTGCGTGTGCAGGCTTGGAGTTTATTCGTACCTCTATGCGCTTTATGTTTTCTAGTCCATCAGCATATGCCTCCTCTGGAGCAATGTCCGGCGTTATCAGCGCATTGAACAGTATGTACGTCTTATTCTCCAAATGGTCAAACAGAATTGTTAAAGGAGAGAACATGAATTTGAAATCATCCTTCCTCTCATGCCTGCTAGTTATACCCGCCCACCTGAGTGCTGCGTCATAGGCTATGTAGCCGATTAAACCGCCCACAAATACATGCCTGTCAAAATGAACGCTCGGCTGATATTCGATGCTCCTGAAGAGAGACGACAGCGCGTTGAATGCATCTGCACATTTGAGATAGGGCTTAGCTATCGTGAATAGTCGCTCGCCCGTGTCATCTAACGCTTTTAATCTCATTCCACCATTCGCAGATATGATCGCGCTTGGACTGGTGCCTACGAACGAAAAACGCGCATGCCTCTTCTCCTTCTCCACGGATTCCAAGATGTAGGATTCGCCCTCAGAATACAGCGCCTCGTAGCATTCTAATGGCGTTTTGTCTAACGTCACCTCTTTGTGCAGGGCGATTACACACGGCTTTTTCGCTTCTTCTGCCGTTTTCAGGAATTGTTTTTTGTCAGAACTAAGCACGTTTTGCCTCCTTGATGAACGCTTTCAACTTGGATGCATCTTTTCGTCCATTCGTTTCTACGCCTGATGCCACATCTACCGCATACGGTTTGACGATGGAAACCGCCTGGGACACGTTTTCCAGTCTCAATCCCCCCGCCAGGATTACAGGAATGGAGCACCTCTTCACGATTTCAGCGCTGATTTTCCAATCATGAGTCGTTCCAGTTCCGCCTGGTCTATCTCCAACGGTGTCGAGCAGTATGGCATCAACAAAATCTTCTACTTCGTTAATTCGCGACATTGTGCCAGTAAAATCCGAAACGCCAACCGTTTTGATGATGGGCATGTCCATCTGCTCTTTCAAGCGTTGAATTTCCTCGACTGCCAAATCACTGTGAATCTGAACTGCCCTGGACCTGACTTTTTTGGTCAATGAAATCGTCTCATCCGCGCTTTTCGGCATGACCACAAGCACAGACGTCACAAAAACCGGCACTTTCTTGCTCAGCGACGCCGCTGTTGCAACGTCAATCTTGCGCGGTGTATCCACTGGAACGTTCGTGATGAAACCGATGGCATCAGCGCCGCATTCTATTGCCAAACCCAGGTCCGCAGCGTTCGTGATGCCGCATATCTTAACCTTCGTCATAAAAATCTCTTCAATTTGCCGGGATCACCAGTGCACTCCACCAGCTCCTTCAACTTGGACAGGGCGGCACCGCTATCTATCGATTTTTCTGCTATTTGTACGCCCTCTTTTAGACTCTTGGCACCACCGCCGACGAATATGGCGGCTGCAGAATTCATCACGATGATGTCGCGCCTCGCACCTTTTTCGCCACTCAAAACCTTGACCAAGGCAGCGGCATTTTCCTCTGGCGTTCCACCTGCAATGTCATTCGGTGTTGCAACTTCAAATCCCAGTTCATCAGGCGTGATGGTATACGTCCTTATGTGCCCGTTGTTGAGCTCGGCTACCAGCGTCTCCCCTATGTTCGATATCTCATCCAACCCATCTCCGTTAACCACCAATGCCCTTTTCGAACCGAGCGTTTGCAGTACCTCAGCCAGTTGCTCGCACAGCACCCTGTCATATACGCCTATTAGCTGCACCTCTGCATTAGCAGGATTGGTAAGAGGCCCCAAAATGTTGAAAATGGTGCGCACGCCGATCTCCCTTCTCGGCTGCACCACTCTTTTCATGGCAGGGTGAAATACCGGTGCGAGCATGAAACCTATGCCAATGGACTCAATTAGACGTTCCACCTCAGGCGGACTGAGGTCGATTTTCACCCCCAGCTCCCTAAGCACATCAGCGCTGCCACACTTGGATGTGATGGAGAAGTTCCCATGCTTCGCCACAGATATGCCCGCAGAGGCGGCTACAATGGCCGCCGCTGTGCTGACATTAATCGTGTCATACCTATCACCACCGGTGCCGCACGTGTCTATCAATGGACTGGCATTGGGTGATATCGTGTGCGCCACTCTTTTCATGCCTCTGACAAGACCGGCAATCTCATCAGGCGTCTCCCCTTTCATCTTCAGTCCCATCAGGAAAGCGCCGATCTGTGCATCTGTTGCCGATGTGAGTATGAGCTCCATCGCCCTCTCGGCTTCCTCTACCGAGAGGTCTTCACTGCTGCTTACCTTTGCAATGAGTTCTTTCATTTCAATCACTGTATAAATCTATACCTCAGTGCATAATAATGTGCATTGTATTTAAAGGTTGTGTCAATCCTATTTATATTCCCACGTAGCATATGCCCTTAGAATGATCATAGGCATACTAGGTCCAGAAGGAACGTTTTCTGAGCAGGCAGCAAAAAAGTGGGATGACAAGGCAGAGTTGAGGTATTACGAGGATGTCTTCGATGTATCAAAAGCCGTGGTTGACGGCGCTGTAGATCATGGTATCATCCCCATAGAGAACTCCCTGGAAGGGTCGGTTGGAATGGCGCTCGACGCACTGCTGCAATATGAGGTTAAGATGATAGGGGAGGTCATCATTCCCATCAGGTACTGTTTGCTTTCAAGGGGGAATCTTTCAGACATCAAGACGGTTCTTTCACACCCTCAGGCGCTGGCTCAGTGCAGGCACGTTCTCAAGACACGTCTTAGGGGCGTAGAAATGAGGGGAACGGCAAGCACCGCCCTCGCTGCTCAAATGGCATCTAAGTCAAAAAAGATGGCTGCCATCGCATCTGAGGAGGCGGCTGACAAGTATGGTTTAAAGATACTTATGCGTGACATTCAAGACCAGAAAGAGAATTACACGCGATTTGCCGTACTCGGAAAAGAGACGCCTGGACCGAGCGGCAGGGACAAGACCTCTGCGATCGTGTATTTGCGAAAGGATAGACCCGGTGCTCTCCATGAGATACTGGGCGAATTCGCATCCAGGGGTATTAACCTGACGAAAATCGAGTCCAGACCCACCAAGAAAGTGCTGGGAGATTACCTGTTCTTCATCGACCTGGAGGGGCACATTGAGGATGCCATTATCAAGGAGGCGTTGGAAAATGTCGAGGCGAAGGCTGGCATGTTAAGAGTGCTTGGGTCGTATCCTGTGGCGGTAGAATGAAGCAGAAACTCGTTGCAATTCTTTTTGTCGTTTTCATGCTTACCTCTATGCTCACCATCTTAGTGGCGAACCGGGGAGAAAACGATACAGGGGAAAGTCGGAGCATCAATTCCATAGCAGGGGCACTGAATATGACGCCGCAGGGCGTTTCTTTTGTCCAATACATCGACGTTCAAAAGACGCACAATACGCCCCTGGGCGAGTTGTTAGCCAGAGCTGGCGCAATCCAGCCATACTCGCTGTACAATGCGGAAATTACAGAAATGTGCGTGGTGAGGTTTGAAGACGGGAACTGGGTGGAATTTCATCAGACTGCAACCACACCTAGGATCAACTATATCAATGCCATTGACCACCTAGGTCATGAGGTCTTGATAAGGGATGTAGGCGGCGTCAGGATGATCAATGTGTTGGGGTCTCCAAACATCTATGGTCCGCTTGAGAATGTTAAAAATGTGCTTGATGTCATGGAGGGTAATGCCTCGTCCGCTAAGGACGACTTCGAGATACTGGAAAAAACGCGTCCAGCCGAGTTTGAAAGACTTAGCATCGAGGACTTCGCCGATTGTTTTTATCTCAATCTTCATCAACTGGAGAGCGGGAGATATCAGAGCATCCGCGTATATCAAAACACATCGGATAATAAAATAACAAATCTAACAAAACTTGCCGAGACTGCCCCATCGCGTGGATTAACGTACAGCATGAGGCAGGATGAGGAATATGTAATCGTCATCCTCATAGGAGAATTTGAAGCGGTGGCGAGCGAACAGTTCTAGTGAACTCCTGCATCTCAACCCCACTTTTCCGTGGCGACCTTCAGTTCTTTGTGGGTGCGCGAATATTCCTCCAGTGACGTTTCGCTCAAGGCTGCGTCGAGCGCCTGTCTAACTGCCATAGCGCCAGCCCTTGTCCCTAACGGATGCGCATGTATGCCACCGCCGAACTGCATTATTACATCCCGCCCAAAAATTTCAATTAATTTTGGCACCATGGTCGGCTGTAAGCCGCCAGAGGCTACGGGGAATACGGGCTTTATGCTGCCCCAATCCTGCTCTAAAACGTTCAATCTACGATTTTCCATGACGTGATCTAAAACGCAACTATCCCTTATTGACAAGACCTCTTCTTTCTCTCCGTGCATTTTTCCTATTGCAGTTCCGATGTGCAGTTGGTCCAATCCGACCAGCCTCACCAATTTTGCGATGACCAACATTGAAATGCCATGTCTTGGATTCCGGGTCATGGCTGAATGCATGCATCTGTGTGCGTGCAAAATGAGGTCTAACGTTTCATTTTCTTCTCTCAACGTTTGCAGTGCAGTAAAACCTGTCGGTATGATGTCGATCATGGCATATTCTCCGCCCTGCTCTTTGATGAATCGTCCCCTCCTCAACATCTCATCGCATGTAGGGGCAGTGATGTTTGCTGCATACACCTTTCTTTCCCCCGTCTCTTTTTCCGCTTTATCCCTCAATTTTAACGTCTTAATGACCCGTTTCTCAAAGGGATTGAATGTCTGGTTCGTCAGATTTTCATCATCCTTCACCAGATCAATACCGCCGAGCCACGCTTCGTAAGCGATCCGCGCATGTTTCTCGGAACTCAACCCTACCTTTGGTTTGACTATGGTCCCGCATAGCGGCCTGTCTTTAACGTTCAGCAACTTCCTAATCCCAGGAATTCCGAATTTGGGGCCTTGGAAGCCTTTGATGACCTTTTGAGGAAAAGACGCGTCCTGCAGTCTCAAATTGGTCAGAAGTTTCATGCTGAATATGTTGCCAGCGATGCTGCTCAGCAATTGGGGTACGCTGTTGCCCTCAAACAAATCCAGATGGTAGGCGATTTTTACGGTATTCGTCTCCCGATTTAGATCAAAAACATGTGGTTTAAGCTTTTTAGCCAGTCTCGGGCTCAAGGTCAAGATGTCCGTCCACGTGTCTATGGAAGATTCCCCGGCTATGTTCGCACAGGCCTTCTCAAGTTCGATCCCTCTAGCAGGCACTACATAATACTCGCAGACCAGATCATCCCTTGCCGGTTCGTATTCCAGATCTATATATTCTTCCCGCATTCTTTCCATTAGCCACTTATCTTCTTCAAATACGATTCATATTCTTCGACCACTTCACCAAGATTAGGAACATCGAACAGATTAAGCCCTGTGCATTCGTTGGCTGCTGCCATGTACATATTACTGATTATACCTCTTAGTTCAAAGTCCAATTTTGGTGGCTGAGACCTGCATAAACCCTTCCAGTCTTTGATCCCTTTGGCGTCTGCCTCTCCTTTTGCCTCCTCGACATCTTGGGACCACTTGGTTTTCTTGTAGAACTGTCTTGCGATCTCTTTGCTTACGTGCAGACCTTTGGACGTAAATCTGCATTCATCCAAGGTTCCAATGACATCCACGACCATTAACCTTCTGTCGGGATCAAGTGCCAGCTCAATTTTCCCATCCTCGTTTTTTAGGTTGGCTCTGGCGGCGATCTCCGTGATTAAATTGTTTGCGTGCAGCAATATTTCCTTGACCTCTGCAATTTCATCGTCCGTCAGACCAGATATCCGCTGCGCTTCCAACCAAGTTATGTACCTGTCTCTTTCCTCCAACTTCGTGCTTACCTCAAAAATCGGCTTTTTAAGTTTTCCTCCTGGTTTTGGGGAATGATCCAATCCTAAATCTTGACAGGTGATATCTCCTTTCTTTAACCGTCTGAAAATACTCGAGCCCGGGGGCAGGCTGTTCCTGTATATGACTTCCAAAGGGAGCAGGAAATTGCCTTCATCGTTTTCAGCCAGTTTGGCGAATATGTCGTAGTCGTATGCACCCCCACGAAATTCAGGTTTAAACACTCTCACCAAACCGATTTCCATGACGCCAACGGGCTCTTCCAACTCTTTTGTCGTAACGAGTTTTTCATTAGCTACTAAGCCCCTATAATGTGTCTTTATCCCCCGTTTCCCTAACGTCTCAAAACAATAAGCGCCCATTATACACAGGGCTTTACCCTTATTTTCAATGAGGTCGGGCATCTTTCCCCAGTCAAAAACAGAATAGCGGTCTGAAAAATGAAATCTCGCTACTCCTACCTTATCTTTTGTTGGCGGTTTTATAACCTCTAAATCCTTTACACTGCCCATCTTGATCACCTTAAAAGTTCGGCCGATTCATATTTTGTCTTTTGCTAATAAGTAACCCTCGCATCCTCATTCTACGTATGAGCATTATATAGTTAATGTCGGGATTGAAAGGCTTAATATTCTATAAAACCATGATAAGGCGATGATGTCCATAGGGCTGCACTTATTGCTTTTCGTGGTTGGACTCGTTTTACTGGTCAAAGGGTCTGACTATCTGGTAGACGGGGCATCTCGTTTGGCTGTGGGTTTGGGCGTATCTTCCATGTTTATCGGATTGACGATCGTCGCATATGGATCGTCGCTACCAGAATTTGCGGTGAGCTTTGTGGCGTCTCTAGAGGGCATAGACGATATTGCTCTTGGGAATATAATCGGGTCAAACATAGCAAATATTTGTTTGGTCCTGGGTCTTAGTGCGGTAATAAGACCGTTGAAAATGCGCATCTCTGTTGTAAAAAAAGAGATGCTCATCATGCTGGGAGCTGCGCTTGCCATGACTTTTATGCTATGGGATGGTGAGATTAATAGAATAGATGGTGCAATATTGCTAATCGGCTTTGCCGCGTATATGGCTTTTTTTGTGCACGAAGCCCTTCAAGCGAATAAAACTGGCGCAACGCATCAACACGCTCCTTTTTTGCGCAACGCCCTCATGATTGTCGGCAGTCTGGTAGCGATAGTAGTAGGTGCCAGGTTGCTGGTAGATTCATCAGTGACCATAGCTCGCTACATAGGGGTGAGCGATTATCTAATTGGCTTGACGGTCATCGCAATAGGGACATCGCTGCCAGAACTTGCA
>JAUWXC010000008.1 GCA_030616565.1 Methanocellales archaeon
CATGGTAGCTGTTTGTCCTTGGCATCTACCCGCTCCTCATCGCCACAGTGGATGCACCGCGGGTGCCCGTTTGGGTGCGTGAATTTAGCTGCCTCAAACTTGTGCGGGTATTTAGCCTTTTTAGCATTCTCCTTAATCAATGCGCTTTCCTCATCGTATTCCTTTTGCTGAGCGTCGGTCAGTTTCTTTTCCACCTTTTCCTTGTATTCTTTTATCCATGCTCTTGCCGTAGCCATTGTCCAAGCCTTCACCCGCTTATCAAATTGATAGGTTCGGATCTTTTTCACTTTCCCACAGTACAGTGCTTTTATTCCCTGCCCCTCATCTATCGTTATCGTGGCCGTAACCTCGCATTCAGGCCCCACTGGGATTCGAATTGTATTCTCCGTCTCTTCAGGTTTTTCAATAATTATCTCTTTCTTCTTCACTTCCTCCGCTGGCTCGAAAAGAATACCATCATGATCTTTACAGTGGGCTCTAGCTTGTGCCTCCGTCCATGTGTCTTTCGGATAACGATAGGCCTGTTCAGTGCCGGTTGTCTCGCCTTTCAGCCTTCCTGTTATTATGCTGTATCGCTTTCCATCACTTACTCTCTCAGTTCTACCCCAAGGCTTCTCCTTAAATTCACCCGGTTCTTTCAGCCGGCAGGAATGCTCGTTCGGATATGGTTTCTTTATGTCGAATTCTTCGCTTTCTAGACCTTTAACTTTCTGCATCCTTATTTTTTTTGTTTCTTCTCTGGCTCTCAGCACCAAGTCATATATGGGTATATAGGAGCCATCGGGTCCCACAGCGGAGTAAATGAAATTAGGCGTCTTCTGCGTATGGGCTTTTAGTACTTTTTTAATTCTTTCCTCCAATCGCTCGTCCCGATTCTCTTCTGAGTTACGAATAACAACATCTATCTCCTCGGCCGATTTGGGAGATTTAATAAACGCCCCGCTCGCGGCCACGTAGGATTTTACGATCGTTATTTCATCCATACCAGCAATGTCAAGGCCCCACACTGATTTCGTAAAGAGGCGAGTATTAACTTCTTTATCCAGCGCAACGCCCTCGTGGAATTCGATGCCCCGCTGTTTCATCTCCGCCCGCAGTATTATATATTTGTTGTAGAAAATCTTGCGGTCCAAATCAACTGCTTTTTTCATCTCGGGATCAGAGAAATAACGGTCATAAATGCCGATGAATCTGATCTTCAGATTCCGCAACTCCACGTCTGGCAGTTCCTTAA
Organism: Methanocellales archaeon; assembly: GCA_030616565.1. Classification (GTDB taxonomy): domain Archaea; phylum Halobacteriota; class UBA148; order UBA148; family JAUWXC01; genus JAUWXC01. The sequence goes on from JAUWXC010000008.1 coordinate 1,235, forward strand.
TGGTGTTTTTTGTTATATTTTCTATGCGCATAATACGCCTCCTTATTGGCTCTTGTCCTTTTTTAAACTGATAAATGCTGGCCCGCCACTATCGTAAGCACGCAACATAGCTCTCTTTGTTGCCACGGAGCCATTTGGAAAATAGCCGACAATGTTTTTAAACAGTGCCACCAATCCGTGTGCATCCAACGCCCTGTGCGTTGGTCCATGGATCGGATAATCCGCATACCCCACAAGCATCACTGGCAGGTTCTGCTCATCGATATCTATTTTAATCTGTTCGAACGGACGCTCGAGCAGGAAAGGCGTTATGGAATATACCACCGGCCTCAGCCCCTCCAGCGCCATCCCAGCTGCCATGCTTATCATCGCCTGCTCACACAGCCCCAAATTATAGAAGCGCGTGGGGAATCGTTTTATGAATTCCTTCATCTCCTGCTCCACATCGCCTATAAGTAGCACTAGCTTTTCATCTCGCTCAGCCAAAGTAACGATTGTTTTTCCGAATTGTCGTCTCATTTCAACTCCTCAAACGCCTGTTTCTCCTCCTCCCCATCCAACCACTTGGCATGCCACTCAGGCTTGCCCTCCATAAAACTAACTCCTTTTCCCTTGACCGTATAAGCAACTATCAACCGTGGGCTTGTGCTCTTGTATTTTAAAGTGCCGAGTATCTGCTTGTTGTCGTGGCCGTTGATTTCCACCACCGACCAACCGAGCACTGAAGCTACCTGCGCCAGCCCATATACGGGTAGGATGTTCCTCACGAATCCTGCACCCTGTATCTCATTGAAATCTACAATGACCACGAGGTTGTCTAAGTGCCTGTGGGGCGCCGTTAGTAACGACTCCCATGTTGTACCCTCCTGACACTCCCCATCACCCACCAGTACGTATATCCTGCCCGATTTGCCCATGATTTTCCGTGCCATCGCCATCCCTATAGCTGCTGGCAGGCCATGTCCCTCGCTACCCGTGGTAAAATGCACGCCGTTCCGCTCGTCGAGCGTCGGGTGGCCCTCTAGTTTAGGCTTCATTCCCCGCTCCCGCAACAACACATAGTACGGCCAGCAAGCATGGCCCTTGCTTAATATAAACTTATCCTCGGGCGTCATAATTAGGTCATAGAGGCAGATGAGAATTTCCACCGTCGAAAACGAGCCACCATAATGATAGCCACCGTTCGCCTTGGACAATTTTATCGTGTCTCGCCGAACCTGTTTCGATCGCTCGTTAAGTTCAGTATTCATGTCATCTCCAATATAACTTTTCCCGCCATCCCTGATTTAGCCTTCACTACAGCCTCGTTAATCTCGCTCAGTGGGTAGCGGTCAGTAACGAGGCGGGCCAAATCCAGCTTCCCTGTGCGGTATAAATGAAGATACCGAGGGATATCCACAGTGGGATTCGTTTGGCCTCCTTCGCTATCCATCACTGTTTTTCCGCAGTAGTGCTGACGCACGGAGCGAAATGTAAGATCTTGGCCGTGCCGTGGCTGGCCCACAAGAATCAGGCGCCCATTTGGAGCTGTAAGCTTATATGCTCGGTCAATCATTTCGGGAATTCCTGTGCATTCAACAACTACATCCACATTCCCGAAGGCCATAGGATAGTTGTAAATGTCTGTAGCTCCCAAATCTCCTGCCATATCGAGTTTTTCAGTATGGATGTCAATGGCAATTATTTCACCCGCCGATACCATCTTAGCTCCTTGTATAACATTCAGACCAACTCCACCACAGCCGATGACGGCTATGGATTGGCCTATTTTAAGCTTTGCATCGTTGTTGATAATCCCCAAGCCTGTCGTTATGCAACATCCCATCAGTGCAGCTATTTCAAATTCTATATCCTCATCTATTCGTGTCAAGCGGTTCTCAGATACTACAGCGTATTCGCTGAAAGTCGCTACGGGCCCCGCACCGACTTCACCGTCTCCCCATTTGTATTTCGGAGGGTTGGCATCTATCCCTGCCCCCTTTCTCCAATGGAGGACAACGTGGTCCCCTTTCTTAACCGTTGTCACTCCCGCCCCGATTTCCTCAACCACTCCTCCACCCTCGTGGCCAAGCAAGTGCGGTAGGTATTTGTCGGCTCCAGCAGCGCCAGTTATCTCGCCTATTTGGGCACCACAGATGCTTGCCGCATGGACTCGAACAAGCACTTGACCCACTCCTAATCCAGGAAGATAGATGCCAATCTCATCCACAACTAAAGATTTGTTCTGCTTCACCAGAATGGCAGCTTTGAATTTTAAACCGCTATTTTCAGTAGTTCTTCCGGCCAATCGTAATCTCCTTTATTTTTAAACTTTTGTAATCCTCGCATAGCGAAAAGATGACCTGTGCCGCATCGTCGGGTTCCATGAGATCGTTGTAATCCTCCCGCCCCACTGACATGTCCGTCTTCATGGCGCCAGGATAAACATCAATCACCTGTGTGTTTGAAAGACAGCGTAGCGAAGTGCTAAAACCTCGAAGCCCATGCTTGCTCGCACAGTACACTGGCTCGACGGGATTCGGCTCCTTGCCCGCCACCGAGTTTATGTTGATTATCACTCCGCCCCACTCTAATTTAAACATCCACGCCACCCGCTTTATTAACAGCATGGGGGCGATGAGATTAGTCTCTATCACTTCCCTTATCTCTGCGTCCCGCACTTCTGCGATAGGGTTTTTCGAGTAAACTCCCGCATTGTTAATAAGCACATCAATGCGTCTCTCTTGGGCTATCTCGGCAAGCTTTTCGATGGTTCGGTTCTCAGATAGATGCCCCGCAACGACATCACACTCCACGTTCCATTCCTTCACTGCCTGCTCAACTTCCTCCAGCCGTTTCCTGTTCCGTCCGTGTGTGATCACGTTATAGTTATTGCGTGCAAACACGAGTGCTAGGCTCCTGCCCAGACCTTTACTCGAGCCGGTTATCATCACCGTCATGCGTTTAGCCATCTACCTAACCTCCTGCACAGCACACTGCTTATTAGGGCAGTATAATTTACCTCGCTTCCCACAGCACCCTCGTCTTAGCACTAGCGGGACCTGGCACTTTGGGCATAGCATATTTTCCGCCACTTGTTCCTCCATCGCGGGGGCGGGCCGAAATTTCTCGCGTGTCAACCTCCTCAGCCTTCCACAACACATTTAATCGCCCCACAGCCAGTTTACGGCCAGGCTCTGAATGCCAGCCAACCAGCTTATCGCAATCCAGGTCAGAATATAATCCACTGGCCAGGCAATGCCGAATAAGCGCACGGGAAAAATTATCAACATGATGGCTGCTACCCAATGCCCTAGGCAATAACAGCAATCCAATAGTTGGCCAAAGAAATCATTCTTATTCCATATCAATCGCCTAGGCTTTGCCAATAGTTCTGAGTGGCTGATAGAAAATGCGATCGAGGCCACCACCATGGAAAGTAATATTGCTTTAATCATCGTTCCTCAATGCCATAAACACGCGGCGTATTCTCCTCGCATAAGTGGCAGCCATTCAGACTGTACTTTTGTATCGTGATCACATCTATATTGCCTGCATACATCTGGCCGGTTATGATAGATGCTACAGAGCCGTGTGTCGAGATCAAAGTACCAGCAAATGAAAACCGTGTAGCCAAGCAGGCCCCAAAAAACCTCCTTACGCTTAACTCGCATTCCGTATTTTTTGCCACAATCAATCTTGTCTGCGATAGCTTTAATTCCTTTTAACTTCGCCTCACCTGCCGATATCCCCACATGAGTAAAGATTACACAGCAGTGTCCGCAGTCAGTGCATTTGTTCATTGACTTCATCATCCACGGCCTCATGGTGGGTCGGTGCGCCAATCACCGCCCACCCACCATCATCTATCGTGCTGTTCGGTCTTGCTATTTGGCTCATATGAATACTGCGGATACGGCCAGGCCTTCGGGCGGTGTCGTCGTATGCACGGCAACAACATCAACGAGAATTGTATCTCCGGTCAGGATTTCCTTTTGAGCATCATCTATCACACAGTTATTCGCCCACCACACATCGCCTATCTGTATGTTTGTTGATAGCATATAACTAAGGCTTCCTCCCCTTTGTTTAGTTATCCGAACATCCGTAGAGCCACCTATCCCTTTGTTGTTGCCCACTGCGGCTATAGCGGCAACCAGATTCATGCCGTTCATAGCGACGGGGACGACAAACATCGTCTGCCCGTTCACCAACTCTACAGGTACTTCCCTCTCAAACAGGCAGAATCCAATGTCTCTGTCACTCCCAATTCCTACGTGGCTGTGTAAATCTGTTACGCCTCCGCCAACTAGATCGCCATGGCCAAATGCGACTTTGCCCATCGAACCTTATTTAAAAATTAAGGCTCTGGCGTGTCGTCGAAGTCCGCTTCCAGCTTTCCAGCTACATTTTTAACGATGAAATTGATTCTGTTCTCTCCCGATATTGGTTCGGACTTAATCACCTTCAAGCTAACATTATCCAATGCAGCTTCACGGGTAATAGGAACGGCAGCTGAGTTGATTTGTCCTACTATCTCATCGTCACTTTGATTTGCTTCCGCCCCTGCTTCAATCGCATTCAATTTGGTATCTTGCGCTGAGTCAAGCGCTGCTAAATCAGCAGGATTAACCTCTGCCCCTTCATCGATTCCAGCCAACTTGCTATCCTCGGTAGCGGTGAACATTTTGTTTACAGTCCCATCTGGAATGTCATCGGCATCGTTAGCACTCCATTTCCACGCTGTCCATACGGCTGTGCCGTCTGTGGTTGTTTCACCCTCAACAGTATTCCACGTGGGCTCAGCTGCGCCAGATTCTCCTGCCGTAGTACATACGTATCTGAAGCCGTTCGGTGTGCCGGGTTTAACTTCGTCATTTAAAGCGTAAGCGTTAGTAGCAACCCAATCTGGAACGTCCGCTATGTTTTTTGCGGCTCCGTCGATACCATTCAACTTAGCACTCGCGATTGCATCAAGTTCCGCCAGGTCCGCATAAGACTGTGCACCTGGGTCTAGGATCATTTTACCCATTTTAAGACCTCCTTATAAATTTATTTTTCCGGTTCGTCTTTAAATTCGACGACCGTTTTACCTAGCTCGTTTACATATAAATTCTTGACTTTTCTGCAACCTGGCGGTGCGTACGATAGGTCTTCCTGGGTCACGCCATTCAGCTTCTTGCGTATGTAATCAAACGTCCTCGTAAACGGATTATATCTTAATGGCATTTCTCACCGCCTTTAATCATAATTATAAATTTCCGCCTCATCGCATATGAATGAGAAATCTTTGGATCGGTCCGCCCATGTAATCGCAATGATCCGCTCGTTGGTATCGTAGGTTATTTTGCGTATCCGCCAGACGGGTTCTCCTGTCTTGTGCTGGTTCTTTGCATGGCACTCGCAGATGTACTCTTCCAGATCTTTGTCGGCCATGTATATAATCCGCTGCGAATACTGATTTGTGCTCATTGCATAAAAGCTATTTCCTGGCATTTATTTTCCTCCCCAAAGCTTTCGCTCGATGATGTCGGTCACTGTTATGTAACCGCCGGCGACGGCAAATACGGCTGCCACGATGATGGCATACACTTTCCAATCGCCACTGTAAGTGCCAGGGCCAAAGCGGTCCAAGTAAAAGGCAATCGACACCAATGCAATGACAATGTATGCCTGCCATAGCCTGCGGTTTCTATCCTTTTGGTTTTTTTGTTCCGTCATTTTTTCTCTCTTTTTTATTATTAATTAACGTCAGCGGATGTATTAATATCCGCAGATCCTTTTTATTCATAACCATCGTGTCGCCTATTTTCTTCGACGTTGTCACGAATTCATAAAACTCTGGCATGGCTGCCCTGGCCTGCTTTTGGCTGTGATAAATCTTCTCAGAGTACACGATGTAGCGCGCATGGTTTATCGCAAAATATCCGCATGCCATCAGCTGATATACTCTCACGCTGCCACCCATGTCCCACCGCAGTTTGGATGTTGGGGCAACATGCCGCTAGCCCTGCCAATCGTATAAACATGGCCATCGAAATCTGCACATATGTGACAACAAGTTGGGGATTCCACTATCATCAGTTTCTTTATGCCCATCTGGCTGTAGCCCTGTCGTTGTCCCTCAGTCAGACTTGCGGCCGTTTCGGTCCTAGCAATGGTTGTCGCCCTGCGCCGGTGCAATCGCCTCGCATATACATCGGCCATCTCACGTTGTCTGGCTACCGTGTATTCCGGGCGTTCTAATATTAGCATCTCATGGTAGTTAGCCACAGCCATAATGTCTTTCGATGTCAGCCCGACCAACGGCCTGAGTTCCATGGCTATCTTCTGAATGCTCTTGCCTGCATTGACGCCAGCCTTTATGTACTCGCGTATGGCTAGCATCGTCTCGTTGGTTATCTCAACCACCAGTGCTGCGCTATGTTCCGTTGTCCACGTTATAGCCTCCACGCCGATGGGATCAAATCGTTCCTGCTTCTTTATCCTCTGGCCCATGACGCTGTTACCGCCTGCATCTAACACCTCAAACAGCACCGGCTTTAGCAACTCATCGCCGTGGGCTTGGATCGCCTCCCAGTCTGCTATGCTCTTTGCTTTAGCCTCTGCGCTCTTGCCCCGCATGTGCGACAGCCCCGCCTGCAATTGCTTGTTCGTCCACCGCATCCACTCGTTTATCGGTGGCATAAGCTTCCGCTCCTCCAATCGCAATAACCGATGGTAGTTGCGAAGTGCCCTTTGCGTACGTCGGCCTTTAGCGAGGATGATATCCAGCGCTACCCGCTCTATCTCATCGGGCGTTGCTGGGAGTGCAGGTTGATACCTCAACCTCTACCTCGCTTCCCGTGTGGAAATATCATATCCGGCTTGGTTATTACACCGCCCATTCCTTCCGCTTTCTTCTTCCGTTCCTCCGCCTCCTTCTTCCGCTTATCTAATTCCTCCTGCGTAACCTCTTTGATGAATGCGATGTTACTTTCTACCGACAGCGGGATTACGATGTTGCGGCCCTCCTGGTCTTTCACCATCAGGTTTGGAAACAACTCGTCGTACTGCTTGCTGGTCTCATCTTTTATCTCCCCAGCACACACCAGGTTTATTCCTGGCTCTTTTAAACAAACTATAATAGGCATTATCCCTCCTTTGGGCATTTCTTGTGGTGCCAGATGCCTTTTCGTCTTATGCGATTATTGCGCCCCACTCGCCTCCGCAATCCACGGCGAGCGCAGTCTGAACAGTAGCTCATCCCTTGTCCTCTATCAATTTCTTTCTGAATGGGATTTGTTCCGCTACCAAGCCACCATGCTCATCCTGCTTTACCCTTTCGTTGAAATCCTTGGGGCTCTCCATCTCATCATCTAACCACATTAGGCCGTATTCTTTTCCACATTTATCACACTCTATTTTCGCTCCATAAATAGTCCACCTTTGGCCCCCGCATACACAAGTATATACTTCTGCCATGCCTGCCTCAGGTGTTATTGTAGTCGTAGAATTTGTTGAGAAGGTAGCGTTGCATGAATATAACCTCATCGCTTGTCGGCTTCACGCGTCCGTCAAGCAGGTCGTCGACGTGCGTGGCATTCCAGTTCCCGCCAAATGCGTTGAGTTGGACTACGAGCTGTGCTGTGTTGTAACTCGCCTTCATCTTATGCCTTCGCACTTGCTCCGTGATACCTACGATTGCTGGATAATTTCCCATTTTGTTACCTCCGTTTTTCAAGTATTTTATCGTGCCAAATTAAAAAGCACAAATCCCTGGTATATCCGAGCTTTGGTTTCCAGGGGATTTTGGCCAGGAAACAGTCCTGGCAGTCATCCGGGTTCCATGTCAGTGGGTTCGTCGGCTTCATGTATTTCTCTTTATGCTTGCATTCGTTCTCCCACAGATGACGGAGATGGGTCACGGTTAGTTTGATGCCACGAGGTCGTTTCAGTTTCATTTTATGCGTCCAGGGCCTTGAGTTCTTTTATTATTTTGTTCATTGCCATCTTTTTAAGTTCAATGGCCGGTGTCGCTCTCAGTATATCAAAATGGGCACATAGCCCAACCTTCGCAAAATATTTACTCATAGCCTCTGCCCATTCTTTTGCTTCAGCCTCGGTTTTTTTAAGACGGGCGGTACGTTTCATTTTAGCTTGCTTCCTCTACGAGTTCATAGACTTTGTGGTCTGCTATCTTATCTCCCATCTGGAACCATTCGGCATAAAACTCTTTGCCCTCGGCATTTTTATAATGTGAGTTGAACTTCAGTCGCTCCGATATTCGTGCCTCCTTGATAACCTTTACTAACTCGTAGCTCAATATTCTCTTTTTTGCCTCTACCCAATTATCCACGGTGAATCGACCTTTGTATAGATCATCGCCTTGATATGTTTCACCGCCAATCTCTGTACCGGCCAATGGCTTTCTTTTTAGTGCCTGCACACTAAACCACTTTTCCGTAGCATGGATGAGATAACGATGCGTGCGCGAGAAAACAGTCGCCTTGACTTCTGTTATTGCCGGCTCGTGCATATCGGCACAGAGTAATTCCACGTGGCAGTAATCGTTGATATTACCACCTGGCACAAGCTCGCAAATCCAATCTCTCAGTACCAGATACCATTTGTATTCCGCTTTCACTTCCGCAGGCACATCTGGCCATACTCTGGCTGGTGCGTAGGTTCGCATGGTTTTCTCGAATGCCTCCGTGGCTAACTTTGCCTTGTTTATCACTTTTTCAAAACTTTTAACTCCTGGTTTTATAGCCTTTTCCTTGGCTTCATTCTTGTTCATTTTACCTCCATTTCTATACCGCCCGTCTTAGCGGTTATTGTAAATATTTTTGTTTTTATGTAATATATCTCTCCCCGCAGAGCATGCTGAAAAGCGGAGGGTTAAAAGCATACACAACCGCTACTGTGGTATGATGCTCTATCTGCAGTAGCGGCCCTCCTGCGGGATTCACTTCCTCACCTCCCTCTTACCAATGCCTACGTGCTGCATAATAACTCCTGGTTTTCTTAGGAGCATCAGGCTGAAATCCCCCCGTTTTCCGGGGTTCCTTTTCCTTGGTAGGTTTTGGCTCTGGTTTATTTATGCCTGGACCAAGTCGCTCAATCTGCCCCTCATCAATATACTCTGCCTCCTTGAGTGCTGCTTCCTTGACCCGTGCTTTCACGCCATACTGGATGCAACCATTCAGGTATTCGATTCTTGCAATCACTATTCCTTCAAACCCTGTGATTTTATCCTTTACTTTGTCGCCTAATTTGATTTTCATTTCTTCGCCTCCCTCTTAGCGAGTTTAATTATATCAAGGGCCACTTTGGGCTGCCCTTTTAAAATCATTTTAAACGCCTCTAGTATGGCTGCCCGCTTCTCCATCGTCTCCTCCCCCACCGGCAGGTATGTGGAGCTGACGAAATACTGATTGCCCTCTGTGTACGGCTCCTTGCCCTGGCGCTTCAGTATCTGGTTCGATGTCCGTGCTCCCAGCCCAAAGTAGATTGCATCCCGTGCAGCCTCTGCATCCAGATCACGCAGGTCAATCTCGTTCAAACGGAATAAATAGCTCTCTGCTTTCAACCCCTCCACAAACAGCTTCTTTGTCACGAGCCGTTCCACCACTTCCTCCAGCGGTGCTATAACTCCCTGTGCATAATTCTTCGATGCCTCCTGCGTCGTAGTGCCACCCAACGCGCCAATCTCCGCCACGCCTATGCGGTACGGGGGCATTGCGTAATCGAGCAATATTTCATCGCGCAAACTCTTTTGGTACAACTTAAACGAGCCCTCTTTTATCTCTATGCCCAGCTTTATGTACTCAAACTCACCATCCTTTGGCGGGTGTATGCAAAACGTCTTGTGCGCCTGCTCGCTGCCCTTCAACTCCACGTCTATAAAGTCGGAGATCTGTTTTGCCGTCTCCTGATTCCATCGGCCTTTCAGTACAATGAGCGCGGCTGGTATGCCGTAGTTCTCGAAAAACGCTAAGTTGTAATCCCGGACTCCTATCAGCCCCATCACCGCACCTATAGAGGGGAGGATGTTTGGCGCCCCGTAATACTCGCTCTGCGGATAATAGTTCTTATAGTAAATCAACTCATTGGCCAGCACCGGCCTTTTCTTCTCCTCCATCTCTTTTATCTCTTTTAGCTTCTCCTCGTCTACCGCCTCCCCATCTTTTAACGCAATCTCCTCCTCTAAGCCAAAGC
>JAUWXC010000114.1 GCA_030616565.1 Methanocellales archaeon
AATCAACGCTGCTCAATAAACTTACCAGTGCGCAGTCTCCGGTTGCTGACTACGATTTTACTACGCTGAAAGTCATCCCTGGGGCGTTTGTCCATAGAGGGGCGCGCATACAACTGCTCGATGTCCCCGGCCTGATCGAAGGCGCTGCTGCTGGCAAAGGACGGGGGAGGGAGGTGCTGTCAGTTATTCGAAATGCAGACCTCTTATTGCTGGTCACTGATATATTCCATCCAGGCCATCTAGACGTGATTAAAAAAGAACTGTATGATGCCGGGGTGCGCATCAACGAAACGCCTCCTGATGTCACAATTAATCGAAAAGACTCGGGGGGCACCACCATCAATAGAACAGTCGAATGCGATATCGATGAGGCGACGATTCGCTCCATATTAAATGAGCATAAAATTCATAACGCTGACGTGCTAATCCGCGAGAGTATAACATTGGACCAGTTCATCGACGTGATTCTGGGCAACAGAAAGTATGTGCCTGCATTGATAGTGGTGAACAAGTTGGATTTGGTGGATAATGGGACTTTAAAGAATCTGGCAATTCCAGAGGGCGCTATCCCAATTTCTGCAGAGAACGGCTGGGGCCTTGATGAACTCAGGGATGCTATTCTTGACAGGTTAGAGTTCATCCGCGTCTATATGAGGCCACGGGGCAAAGCGCCAGATACAGAGGAGCCATTAATTCTCAAAGAAGGCGCAACCGTCAGCGAGGTCTGCGCCCGCATCCACAGGGATTTAAGGCAAAAGTTCAGATATGCCCTGGTATGGGGAAAATCCGTAAAACACGAAGGGCAAAGGGTAGGTCTTGAGCATGTTTTGCTGGATGAAGATATTTTGACGCTTGTGATGGAGAAATGACTTCACCGCAGATATATGTGCTTGAAATCCCTTGTGTAAATCCAGGGGTCTTCCGTCTCCGCCTCTTTTTTCAGCCTGATGCAGTAATCTATCTTGGCATCGCACTCGTCCGCATGATAGATCGCGAGCGCCTCCGGAAACTGCGGGTTTTTTGGTGAGCCATACTCGTTTAATCCGTGATGGCTCAGCATGATGTGCGCTACCTTCATCCTGAGAACTTCGGGAAAGTTCTCGAGTTTTCCTATTCTATCCAGCACCATTTGTTCTCCTATAACCAGGTGACCTATCAACATCCCCTCCTCAGAAATGTCAATGCTCGTCGTTACGGCATACTCCCTTATCTTCCCTATATCGTGGAGTACTGCACCCGTAAGGAGCAGGTCCCTGTCCAGCGCGGGATGCACAGCGTACATCGCGTTGCATAATTTAGCCACGTTCAGCGTGTGCTCGAGCAGTCCACCGATATAGTTCTGATGCCTGTGCATAGATCCGGGGCAGCGTTTGAATCCCTCGACGAAATTCGCATCCTGGAAAAATGAGTTTAGAAGCGCGCTCAGGTATGGATTCTCGATGGAATTGACCATACTCATGAGTTCGCTCATCATCTGCTCCACGTTTTTATCCGTCTTTGCCACGAAGTTTTCAATGTCGTATTCGGTTGGCGCGCACCTTCTCACCGTACTTCCTGTATCTAACGATATCTCTAAGTTACCCCTGAACTCACCAACCCTGCCGGTGATGTGAACGACGTCGCCCGTCTGAAACCTCTCGTAGACCTCTTTTACGCCAGCCTCGTTCCTGTCTCCCCAGTACTTTGCCGTCATCTCGTCAGTCTTATCGCTAACCCTGAACTCAAAACAGAATCCGGATGTGTATGGCCTTGGTGGCTTCTTGTATTTGACCGCGAAGATGCTATCTACAATATCTCCACTTTTAAGATCCTTGACGAATTGAGTTTTGGTCATCGATTTTTCGCCCCATAATTTATTGTTCTTTTTAGACATCAGTCTTTTGCTGGCAGAAGGATACATTTATCACATCTATTTTTGTTACAGTATCGCTTCCCATATTCCACGAGTAGCGCATGAAATTCCTTGAAGAGCGTGACATCTTTGGGCAGCGCACTCTCGAATTTTTCCTGCAGGCGATCATATCCTCCTGATATGCCCAAGCATTTGCAAATTCGCACCGTGTATGCGTCGATGACGAATTTTGGTTTGTCCAGCGCATAGAGCAAAATGCTGTCCGCGGTTTCCTTTCCGATGCCTTTTAGCGAGAGCAGCTCATTACGAAGAACTCCAGCTGGCTTTTTAGTGAGCGAGGATATACCATTTTTCGCAAAATATTTCGAGACGGTTTGCAGGCGCTCTGCCTTCTGCCTGTAAAATCCGGTGCCTTTGATCAACGACTCTAGCCTGCTTTTATCCACACTGGATAGCGCATCAGGATCCAGTAAATCGTTCTTCTCAAGTTCGTGGATTGCCTTTGCCACATTCTCCCACTTCGTTCGTTGCGTTAATATGGCGCCAACCACGACCTCAAAAGGAGTTTTTGCAGGCCACCATTTTTGTTCGCCCAATGTTTTTAGCAACTTGTTGTAGATATCCATCATCTTCATCGTGAGATATATTCATGAATCGCCATTGCAGCTCTTTTTCCTGCGCCCATGGCCTCGATTACTGTAGCAGTTCCTGTGGTGATGTCGCCGCCAGCAAACACACCCTTCATGGACGTTTTGCCATTCTTATCCGCCCAGATGGTGCCCTGTTCTGTGATTCGCAATCCTTTCGTCGTTTTTGCAATCAGCGGATTTGGTTTTTGTCCTATTGCGACGACTACGGTATCAACGTCCAACGCAAACTCTGACCCTTCTATTGGAATCGGCTTCCTTCGCCCTGACGCATCTGGCTTTCCCAATTTCATTCTTACGCATTCCAACTTCTTCACCCAGCCGTTCTCATCGCCGACCATTCTTATCGGATTGGTGAGAAGCTTAAATTTAATGTCCTCTTCTTTAGCATGCGCAATCTCTTCCAACCTTGCAGGCATCTCTTTTTCTGACCTTCTGTACACGATGAACACATCTTTTGCACCCGATCGTAAGGCAACTCTCGCTGAATCCATGGCGACGTTTCCAGCTCCGACGACCGCTACCTTTTTACCAACCTTGATCGGCGTATCATACTCTGGAAATTTGTATGCCTTCATCAAATTCGTTCTAATTAGAAATTCATTAGAGGAATAGATGCCACAGAG
>JAUWXC010000065.1 GCA_030616565.1 Methanocellales archaeon
ATAATGCTTAACAGCCTCCTCACTTCCGACAGGGAGATAGTTTAACAATATCTCTGCCCCGCTCTTTCTCAATTCGTCTGCAATGTCCACCGGCCTCTCTTCTGCGATGATGAACGTCCTATCATCTGGATAATCTCTCATATGGTCCGCAACCCCATCCAGCACAGGTCCCATTTTTACCTCTACGCCCAGGTCTGGAATGTCATTACAAAATATCTTGGTGCAATTCGGCTTTGCGAAAATCGCCTGCGCCAGATCTTTTCCGACTTTTCTCTTATCGATATCGAAGGCTGCTACCGGTTTGATGTCGGAGATCTTGTATCCGCCCAAGACGTTGTGCATCAAGCCTGGAGTCAACGCATCGTTTGATTTGACGTCCTTGTAATAAAGCAAACCTTGGATCAGGGAGGATGTGCAGTTCCCTACCCCTATAATTGCGACTTTTATCGCGCCCATCTGACCACCATTAGTTCATCATATTCTAATCCTAACAAGATATAAGGCTTATCAAAACGTTAAATTGGATGTAGTACTATGCGCGGCGAATTAATCGGCGACAAGGTCGTACTGGGCGAGGACGCCATCACCAAACTATACAGCACCAGCTATTATGGACGCCCCAGGGAAGGCAGGCTTGAGCTATCCTTAGTAGAGGCTGCTTATCTGCTCGGAGAAGGGAAAATTTCTATCATCCAAGACGAAAAACCTCTGGAATTTAAGGAGTTTTTTGAGGTCACATCCACCCTGGTGAAGAACTTCGAATTGAAGTACATCGTCTACAAGGACCTGCGAGGGAGGGGGTATTACGTACAGCCGAGTGTGACCGATTTCAGGGTATATCCAAGGGGCGGAAAGCCAGGAAAAACACGTGCCATATATTTCGTGCGCGTGGTTTCAGAAAGAGAACCCCTACCATTAGTGGATATAACACAATATCTAGAGATTGCGGAAAACGTGCGAAAGCGAATCATCTTGGCCATCGTGGATGAAGAGAGTGACATAACGTTTTATGATGTTAAAAAGACGAGCATGAAGGGCGAGACGAAGTTCGCAGATGGCAAGGGAGAGGGCACGTTGTTGGAAGACAGAGTTATTGTATGGGCTCCTGCGCTGGCTAAGAATCTGCACCAAAAAGGCTTTTTTGGAAAGCCACTGGACGAAAAGCGATTGCAGCTCTCTCTTGTCGAATCCGCATATTTGATGAAAAAGAAGGTCCTCAGGGTTGTTGATAGCGCTGGTAACGTCATCGATATTAAGACGTTCACCAAAAGGGCAGCCCAAATCGAGACCAATTTCGGGCACAAGCTCAGGGTCTATGAGGCTCTGAGAGACAATGGGATGGTCGTCAAAACGGGTTTCAAATTTGGAAGTCATTTTCGCGTCTATGAGAAAGTGGAGTCTCTCGATAAATTGATACACTCGAAATATCTGGTGCATGCCATCCAGGGAGACCATATATTTCTGCTGCCGGAACTGTCCAGGGCGATACGACTCGCGCAGAGCGTCAGGAAGCGAATGATATTTGCATACGTAACCGATAAAAAGGTGGGGTACATCGACATAGGAAGGACCAAGCTATGAAGCGCAAGATGAAACTTGACCCATGGGGTGCGGTGGACATAAAAGATTATTCAAAGTTATTTGATGAATTTGGCATCTCGCCTTTTGAGGATGTTTTGCCCGATGTACCCAATCCACATCCGTATATGAGACGGCACATCATCTTTGGTCACAGGGATTATCACCTGATATTGAATGCGATGAAGAGTGGTGCGCCATTTGCTGTCATGAGCGGATTCATGCCATCTGGTCGCGTTCATCTCGGTCATAAAATGGTGATGGATGAAATCATATGGCACCAGCAGATGGGTGCGCAGACGTTCTTTGCCGTTGCAGACATGGAAGCGCATTCAGTGCGAAACGTGTCCTGGAAAGAGTGCGCTGAAGTTGGCAAAGACTACATACTCAGTTTGATCGCGCTCGGCTTTCAACCGGATGGCCACATATATTTTCAATCGAAAAGCCCCATCGTCAGAGACCTTGCATTTGAGATTGGGGTCGAGGCGAATCTCTCTGAGCTAAGCGCAATCTACGGCTTCTCTGGTGAAACCCACATCTCACATATATTGAGCACGCTGGTCCAGAGCGCGGACATCCTGCATCCTCAGTTAAGCAAATTTGGTGGACCCAAGCCCGTTGTGATACCGGTTGGTGCAGACCAAGATCCGCACATTCGCCTTACGAGGGATGTCGCGAACAGGATGAGAATGTTCAAGGTGGAGGCACGCAAGGGACACATCAGCATAAGGGCTAAAATAGCGAATAAAGCAGCCATGCACGACATCGCGGGGAGAATAGATGGTAAGATCAAGACATATGCTGAGCATGTGGACGTCTACGGAAATGCCGATATCGACAAAATCGCGTCGATTGTGCGCGAAGTCGAAATTGAACATGGGGGCTATGGCTTTTATCCTCCTGCATCAACATATCACCGCTTCATGAGCGGTCTGACTGGCGGAAAGATGTCCAGCGCGATTCCAGACAGCATCATAGGGCTTACAGAGTCCCCTGACGTCGCGGCTGCGAAAGTAAAAAAGGCAAAGACAGGGGGCAAGGTCACCCTGGTAGAGCAGCGCCGCTCTGGCGGTGAGCCCCAAAATTGTACGGTCTACGAGTTGCTGCTATTCCATCTGATCGAAGACGATAAGCACATCGCAGAGGTATACAACGAGTGCAAAGAGGGCAAACGCACCTGCGGCAAATGCAAGGCGCTCGCAGCAGAGTTAATGGTCAAATTCCTGAAGGGGCATCAAGCAGGGCGAGAGCGCGCAAAAGAGCGATTAGATAGATATGGCTTGAAAATATGAAAAGCCTAGACCTGAGCGTGCCTCGACCAAATATGACAGGTACCCTCATGAGAGACCATGCAAGGTCCTAGGGGATGTTCCGGCTTACACGTCTTCAAGAACATCGGGCATGCAGGAGGATTTATCTTTCCGATGATGACCAGATGACAGCTACAGCCCGGTGCTATGTCCCTTGCTGGGCCCGTTTTGATCTCGTATTTTAGACGTGCATCATAATCGGAAAATTCATCTTTTAGCCGGTATGCTGAGTTGGGAATGCGCCCGATCCCCCTCCAGCGTCCACCAGATACATCGAAAACCTCCTTGATAAGTCTCTGGGCTTTAACATTCCCCTCCTTGGTGACGAAGCGGGCATACTCATTGTCAAGTCTTGCGCCTTCTTTCAATTGTTTCAATAACATGAGAATCGCCATTAGGACGTCTATGGGCTCAAATCCAGCCACCACGGTTGGCATGCCATAAGCTTTGGGAAATATGCTGAATGCATCAGCCCCGATTACCGTTGCCACATGCCCTGGACAAATGAAACCATCTATGTGAATGTCACCGATGCCCATAAGTAATTCCATCGCTGGTGGAATCAGCCTGTGCGAGACAAGAAAGCTCAGGTTTTTGGGCGGGTTTCTTAGAATCTCGGCTGCATTCGTTGGAGCTGTTGTCTCAAAGCCTATCGCAAAGAAGACGAAATCCTTACCAGGTTCTGCCCTCGCCATCTCCACCGCCTTAGTGACGCTGTAAACGACTCGTACGTCTCCACCAGCCGTTTTTGCATCCGAAAGCGACGTTTCTGATCCAGGAACCCTGAGCATGTCTCCAAAGGTCACCACCGTCACGCCGTGAAGTGCAAGCCAAACCGCCTCATCTATCTCTTCTGCAGGGACGATGCAAACGGGGCAGCCGGGACCTGCTATTACTTCGATGTTAGAGGGGAGAAGTGTGCGTAACCCAGAGCGCGTAATGGTAAACTCATGCGTCCCACAGACATGGCAGAATTTTACATGATCCTGCGGTGCTAAACTCTTAATTTTTCTGATGATTGATTGAGCCAATGCGGGATCTCTGAACTCTGTCAACTTCAGGGATTAACCTCAGATAGAGAAGATTAGCCGAATCTCATACCCATACCCGTCGCAGCCGACTCATCCTCTGCTTTGATCTTTTTGATTAGCTCCTTAGCCTCTTTTTCAGGCACCTTTTCGAGGGGGAGGTCTGCGAGTAGCTTATTTACTTCTTCCATCATCTCGGGCGTTCCGCGTATGTACAAGAAATAGCCCTCGCGGTCTGAGCCCAGGAGCTTGCACTCCCGGACGGTATAATCTGCTCGTTTTATGAGGTCTTCCTGTAACACTTCCTCAACATCCTTTTTCGCATCGTAATCGTAGAAATATAATGTCTCCAAGTCGTCTTCCTCCTGGACTATCAACGTCATTCTGCGTTGATAAACTTTTTCAATTCCAGTAGTTACAAATATAAGCGTTATCCTTTATGGGTTAGGGAGTACGGCCATGGTTGACCCGAATAAGCCAAGCACGTTAACCGCTAATGAGAAACGCGTACTACTGGCGCTGAGCAAAGTCAAATCTGCAGATCCCCCGAAACTTGCTGCTGCGTCAGGACTTCAGGTTGATGCCGCGATGCAGGTAGCATTTTCGCTGGCAAAAAAAGGTCTTGCGGACATCGCGGAAGAAATGCTCGCGCTTCATTCGCTCACTTCTGAGGGGGAATCGTACGCACGGCAGGGGCTTCCAGAGCAGCGCGTCCTCGAATATATAAAGGGCAAACGTACATCTCTGGCTGAGTTGAAGAAGGCGTTCGCGGATAAAGAAATCAGCATTGCGCTGGGGTGGCTGAGGCGAAAAGGACTGGCATCAATCGAAAAAAAGGGCAAAGAAACCGTTATCGTGCCCCTTAAAACTCGTGAAAAAGACCTTCAAGAGGAGATTTTGCGCTACCTGCTCGCACATCACCCGGAGACGCTTACGAGTTACCCTTCTGCGACAATTCAAGAGTTGCTGGGGCGAGATTTAATCAGGTGCACCGAGAGAACATCCCGCGTAATTGCCAGTACCAAAGAGGGACGCAAACTCGTGCGAAAGGGCATTGAAATTGAAGAGGATATTGGACAACTAACGCCGGACTTGATTAGATCAGGCGAATGGAAAGAGAAGCGTCTGCGTCCGTATGACATGCATGCACCTTCCATGCGCGTTTTCGCTGCCAAGAAGCACCCCTATCAGCGCTTGCTCGATGAGATGCGCCAGATATTCCTCGAGATGGGGTTTGAGGAAATCAGGGGCGACATCATACAGACATCTTTCTGGAACTTTGACGCGTTATTCCAGCCGCAGG
>JAUWXC010000124.1 GCA_030616565.1 Methanocellales archaeon
AAATATGCAACTGCAGAAATCATGAAAGCAGTAAAACTTGCTGCTGCAATTGGAGTCAAAGATGTTGTTACGACAGAAAATGATCCTATGTCTGAATGGGCCAAAAAACTAACATATGAACAAAGAATATTTATCGTCGCTGAGAAACTGTATACACCTGTAAAAATGGCTAGCGATTATGGGATACGTATTTTACTTGAGCCCCATGGTCCAATAACTGATTCTATAAAAGGACTAAAAGATGTCTTTGATCTTCTTGATAACCCGGACTCCCTTGGAGTAAATCTAGATACAGGGAATTCCTGGCTGGGTGGAACAGACCCTGTGGAAATGGCAAAAGTATTTAAGGATAAAATACATCACATTCATTGGAAAGATCTTGGCTCTGAGTGGGTAGAAAAGAGGGGTACTCAATTCGGCTGTGGTTTTTCTAACATTGCTATAGGCGATGGAGTTATAGATATTAAAGGAGTTTGTGAAGTTTTAAAGGATGCGGAGATAGAAACTTCAACACTGGAGATTATAGCTCCTAAGGAAGTATTATTAAAGAGTGTTAAATACTTAAAAGAATGTGGAATATAAAATCTATAGTTGATTGCATATCCTTGTTGGGGGTTAAATGAGTAGAAAACGTAAATTAACAGGATTGAGAAAATTTGACAAGAAAGAGATCATTCGGTTAAACAACATATCGAAGAGCTTCCCTGGTGTGAAGGCACTTAAAAACGTATCCTTTGACCTGAAAGAAGGAGAGGTACACTGTCTGTGCGGAGAAAATGGAGCTGGTAAATCCACTCTGATCAAAATACTATCGGGCGTATATCAACCTGATGAAAGTGGAGAGATCATATTTGATGGCAAAAAGGTGGATATGAGTCCCCATCTGGCCATGTCCATAGGCATCCAGACGATATATCAGGAACACATGGTTTTTGGCTATATGAACATCGCGGAAAACATCTTCGCAGGTATGGAGATCGACAAGGGCGGGTTTGTGCAAAAGAGGGAAATGAGGAGAAAGACTGTGGAAGTCCTAAAATACCTCAAGAGCAACCTGAACCCGGATATGCTCATGTGCAATCTGAGCAGTGGTGAACAGAAGATCGTGGAGATCGCCAAAGGCTTAATCTTCCAAAGGAGGGTTATTATAATGGACGAACCGACTGCGTCGTTCTCTGCTTCGGAAATCGACAATCTGCTGCATATCATACAAACGATCAAGAAAAGTGGCATAGGTATTATCTATATCTCCCATCACTTGGAGGAGGTATTCAAGATAGCCGATCGTGTCACTGTTCTGCGCGACGGACAGAAAGTCAGCACCTACTACCTCGAGGATCTGACGAGAGAAAAGCTGATTAAGGACATGGTGGGTCGTGACCCGTCCACCTTCTATAAAAGGGAAAACGTGCCTGTAGGCGAAGTAATATTCGAAGCTAGGAACGTAACCGGTGACGGCGCAAAGAACGTTTCCTTCAGGCTGAAAAGAGGCGAAATACTTGGTTTTGCCGGCATGACAGGCTCGGGGCGATCGGAGCTCATGAACGTATTGTTCGGTGCCACGCATCTTGACCTTGGCGAAATCCTGACAAACGACAAAGTCGTGAAGCAGGCAAACCCCTGGAGCGCGATAAGGAACAAGGTGTGCTTCATCACTGAAGACAAGCAGAATACGGGGCTTTTCCTGGAACATACAATTGCGCAAAACACTATTCTTGCAAACCTTGTCAACACCAAGAAATTCTTTATGAAAATCTCCGACGACTATAAGACCGGTGACAAATTTATAAAGTTACTCAGCACGAAAGCCAATGATTCCAGTGTCCGTGTCGTGAACCTCTCTGGCGGCAACCAGCAGAAGGTCGTTCTTGCCAAATGGCTCAATACTAACGGCGAGATTTTTATATTTGACGAGCCGACACAAGGCATTGACATAGGCTCGAAGCAGGACATCTACCAGATCATGGTTAACTTGCTAAAACAGGGCAAGGCCATCATCATGGTTTCCTCCGATATGCCAGAAGTTATCGCTATGAGTAACAGGGTCATTGTAATGAAGGACGGCGAGGTCATGGCGGAACTCAGCAAAGATGAGGTTACGGAAGAGAATATTCTAATGCATTCTATAGGAGGTGAGAAGATATGACAATAGGAGAAGTCGCTAGGCAGAAAAAGGCGATCAGGGGATATCTCTTCAAGCGCTTTGAGAATTTTATGATATTATCGATATTTATCACATTTATTGTCATTATCGTAGTTGCTCAGATCATAAAGACGGGTGGATCACAGTTTCCCACGTTCATCAGCCCTGTGAACTTGCTAAATATCATACAGCAGATCGCAGTACCGGGCATTATTGCGATAGGAATGACAATCGTAATGATTTCAGGCAGCATCGACCTTTCTGTTGGAATGCTGGCATCTCTCGTTGCTATCATAACTGCTCTGGGAATATCAAAGTGGCACCTCGGTACAGTACCTTCCGTTATACTGGGCATTGCGACAGCTGTCGTGCTAGAGACACTGCTGGGCTATATCATATCCCGTACCAAAGTGGAACCCTTCATCATAACCCTTGGCGGCATGATAACCTTCCAAGGAATCGCGCTCCTTCTCTGCAATTCCCGCGAAGTGATGATGAGTGGTGAGCTGAACTTCTTGAAGGCCAACCTCATCGAAGGCGCGAAGGGCCCAACCAGCG
>JAUWXC010000042.1 GCA_030616565.1 Methanocellales archaeon
ATTCCGCCAATTGACGTAGCGGCAGCGAAGAGCACACTGGTCTTCTTCTCGACCATCTTCATATACTCTGCCTCGGAAACCTTTGGCAATCCCTCAAACACCATGTCCATCCACTGCCCTTCACAGATTTCTGTACATGTATTCGAGAGAATATTCAGACAGCGCACCACCCTCGCCGGGGCTGCATCAACGCCAGCGAGTATCTCGACCGCCTTTGAGTAGAGCGTATCCCCAGCCAGAATTGCAGCTGGTAGCCCCCATTTTATGTGGACCGTGGGACAACCTCTTCGCAAAATATCTTGGTCCATGATATCGTCATGAATCAGCGTGAAATTGTGGATCAGCTCGATAGAAAAAGCAGCTGGGAGCACTTTCTGTACATTGCCGCCGACAGCTTCGGTTGCGAGAATCAGCATAGCCGGGCGAAGTCTTTTTCCGCCCGCCTCCATCAAATGCCTGGCTGCCAGGTACAACTCCTCTGGTTGCGTGATGGGCAATAGTTGATCGACCAGACCATCGATCATCTTGCCTCTTTTCTTAACCCCCTCGATTATATGCATATAACTCACCCAAGATACATTTCCTGTCCGTTTCGCAGGAGGTGTACCGTGTCACCTAACCTATAGCCGATGTCTTCGGCCAGCTCTACATATGCAGATGTCATGCTCAGGTCTCCATGTGTGGGAATGACGTGCTCTGGGCTGATCATTCTAAGCAATTCCCAGTGGTCCTCCCTGGACGCGTGCCCTGAGACGTGTACGTTATCATATATTCTTGCCCCTTTCATTCGCAACTTGGTTTCAACGGCATATCGATTGGACATGTTGGTGGGAGTCGGTATCACGTTAGCCGAGAATATGACCTTATCACCCTCCCCAACTAAATATGGCGTCAAGCCATTGGCAATTCTTGAGAGTGCTGCACCGGGTTCTCCTTGGTGGCCTGTAACGATGGGAAGATATTTGTCTTTCTCTTCCATTGTCTTCTTGAGAATCTTATCGACTGATTTTCTATGCCCAAATATGCCCAGTGATTTGGGGAAATCGACATATTTCATTCGTTCTGCTGCCCCTGCATATTTTTCCATCGACCTCCCTAGCAGAATTGGGCGCCGCCCCATCTTCTCTGCTGCATCAACGATCGTTTTAATCCTTGCGATGTGCGACGAGAATGTGGTGACTAATACACCAGTTTCACTCTCCTCTGTACCCAATAACACATCCCTGACCAGGTCACGCGCGATTCTCTCTGACGGCGTCTTGCCGGACCGTTGCACGTTTGTGCTTTCGACGATCATGGCGACTACACCATCATTGCGCAAGCTCTTCAATCGTTTAAAATCGGGCTTTTCGCCAAGGGTGGGCGTCCTATCTAACTTAAAATCGTTGGCATAAACTATCGTTCCGTCCGTGGTATGAAGCGCGGCAAACACGCAGTCTATGATGCTGTGCTGAACCCTGATGAACTCGAGCTCTAGAGAGGATGTGATCTGGGTGGTTTCGCCAGCATTTAGCGTGAGCAACTTGTTCGCAGTGCCAAATTTGCGCTCTGAGGCGATTTGTTGCGAAATCAGTTCGATTGTGAATGGTGTCCCTATGATGGGTGCTCCGTAGCGATGTGCCAGTTTTGACACAGCACCTATGTGGTACATATGTCCGTGTGTGCAGACGATAGCTTTGACCTCCCCCTCTACATCGCTCATTATCGTATCGTCTGGAATGGCGCCCATTTCGATGAGGTCCAGCGAGTGCATCTTTTCAACCTCTACATCTTCATGAATCTGCACCCTGTCGAGCCTAACGCCCATGTCCATTATCACGATGTCTTTTCCGCAACGAATTGCGGTCATATTTCTTCCTACTTCGTCGTATCCACCAACTGCAATAACACTAATATCCATTTTATCACCTTATCTTGCAAATCGCTTGGGGTTATGTCCTCGTTGCTCCAGTATTTCTCTTGTCGTCCCTGTTACACAAATCCTGGCTTTTTGTATGTCATGAATAGAACGGCAACCGGTTAAGAACATCGTCACCTTCAGCTCTTCGATCATGATATTCAGTTTATCAATCACTTCCTTCTTACCTTTGAGTGCAGGTGCCACCAGCGGCAAAGCTACGCCACAGAGCGAAGCGCCCAGGGCAAGACACTTTGCCGTGTCTACGCCGGTGCGCACACCGCCGGTTGCGATGATCGGCACACCAACAGACGATTCGACGATGCTTATGGCTGTAGGAATGCCCCAGTTCCAGAACATTTTGCCGATGTGCTCTGCCAAGGCATCGCCCTCCGCTCTTGCCCTGTAAACCTCCACACCTGCCCAGGAAGTTCCACCAAGCCCGCCAACGTCTATTGCAGACACGCCAACCCTCTTCAATGCAGTTGCAGTCTCTCTTGATATGCCAGCGCCAGTCTCTTTCACCATTACAGGAACGTTTACGCTTCTGCATATCTCCTTGATCCCATCAAGACAGCCTCTCGCATCAACGTCTCCCTCTGGTTGAATCGCTTCTTGTAAGAAGTTGAGATGAATTGACAACGCATCTGCATCGACCATCTCAATCGCCTTTTCGACGCCGTCTATTCCATACTCTCTTAGTTGAGGTGCGCCGACATTGGCGCATACGAACGCGTTGGGCGCGACATCTCTGACAATGCGAAACGAGTCTTCCTGTTTAGGGTCTTCAATCGCTGCCCTCTGGCTGCCAACGCCGATGCCGATGCCGAGCATTTCTGCCGCACCACCCAGTGCCGCATTTACGGCCTTTGTGTCGGGATGCCCTCCTGTCATGGGAGCGATCATGATGGGCGCATTAAAGCGTTTGCCGAAGAACGTAGTGCTCAGGTCGATTTCGTCCTTGCTAATCTCAGGCAGGGCATTATGGATCAGCGTGACGTCTTCAAATCCAGTTGGACTTGATTCTATGTCCTCCTCGGCGCATATGCGCAGGTGTTCGATTTTCCTCCTGGACGTTTGTTTCAAATTAATCGCTCCTGATAACCGTTCCAAAATCTACGTTGTCCTCTAAAAATGCTGCGACGTTTCCTTTTTTCGATGCGTTGAACACATAGGAGGGGATGCTACCTTCTGCCAGCTTTACCAACTCGTTCACCTTGCCCGACATCCCTCCGGTAACATCAATGTTCTTGGAAGTAGTTAGTAGTGGTTTTATGTTACTAAACGTTTTTGGAGTGATAGATGTTATTACTTTGCCATCATCATCCATTATCCCGTCGACATCAGTGCCAACTCCAACCCTTTTAGCGTTCAAGCGTTGCGCCAAATGCAATACTATCTGGTCCCCTGATAATATCGAGACTCCCCAATCTAAATCCATCACCACATCGCCGTGAATGACCGGAACGACGCCATTGTCTATCATCAGTTCAATCTGTGAGGTCATCATCTTGTTCAATCTTCCCTTGGACGATATCGCGCAGCTCATCGGATGCACAGGCATAGCAGCGATACCATTTTCAATCAGTTCTTTGACAAACGCTCTATTGAGATCTTTCACCATTTCATGCGTTAGCGTCACCCCTGTATAGTTCTGCCTTCCTGGAATATCAAGACCGAATTTCTTGGCTATGGGGTGTCCAAAAGAGCCGGCGCCATGAATTAGTATTAGACGTCTCACATCACCGGATGCGATCTCCTTTGCAATCCTGGCTATCTCCTTTCGATTGAGTTTACCTTCCTTGCTCTTATCTGTTAAGACGCTCCCGCCAATCTTCAGAATTGTGACTTCACTCACGCCTTACACCTATCTCCGTTATTTTGGTTTTAATGGCTACCCCGCCAACGCTTTCTATGGCAGATGCGACACCCTTCACATGCGTCTTATCTACCAGTGCAACCATGCACCCTCCTCCACCGGCACCGGTCAACTTTGCTCCTAGGGCACCTGCGCCCCTTGCTGCATAAATCAGTGTTGATAGTTCGGCACACCCAACGCCAAGCGACTCGAGCAGACCTTGATTTATGTCCATCAATTCGCCAATGGCGCTATAATCCCCTTTTTCTACTAAAACCTCGCCTTTCCTTGCTAAATTACCGATTGACCTGAATATCGGCTGGGTCGTCTCGGGGTGCTTGTCCTTGAGCGCTCTTACCTGCTGCACAAGCTCCTTGGTTGAGGAAATTTTGCCAGTGTTTCCCACTACGATCTCACAATCCAGATTTCTTAGTCGCCTTCCATCTGGCATGAGCACGACACCCCCCATCGTAGAGACATACGTGTCAGTAGGGCTGGCAGCACCCTGCACATCCTTTTCAACCGAGTACCCCATTTCAGCCATCTCATCCTTGCCCAGTCCAGCGCTAAACTCTTCGTTCATGGCAGCCAGCGTCGCAATCGTGATCGCGGCTGAGGAACCCAGTCCGGTGCCTATTGGAATCTCAGAGTCAATCGTAACCCTTGCTCCATCCAATCTAATCGGTTCCCCTATCTTTTCAATCGCTTTGCTGACGTATGGATGCCTGTCTTTTCCCTTGCCTAACTCCGAGGTTATCAAAACTTCTGAATGCTTTTGGACGGTAACACGCGCCCGCAAATCTATCGCGCATGCAATGGCAGACTCACCGTAAACCACGGCGTGCTCGCCAAATAAAAATATCTTGCCCGGTGCAGAATAGGTGACCATCTCAATCTCCAACGCTTATAGCCCCGTATCCAACCACGCTCGATTTGTCTCCTCCTACATCGCCGCTCGTGGCGTATTTCAGCAACTCTCCTTTCTTCGCTCCAAGGGCTTTTGCAGTTTCCATCATCACCGCAATCGGACCATAGCCACAGACTGAGGCGTGCTGCTGATACAAGCGCGAATAAAAGGTGGGGGCATCTAACTTGAGAATTGGCTCGATCACCGAATGATCCTTCTCACGCGCTACAGCGTCGGGTTCATAATGCGTAAAATCAGAAGATGCCACTATGATGGTGTCCCTGTTCTTTAGAGCATCTGTCAGGGCGGCGCCGACATCTTTAGCCGTCTTTTCATCTTGCAGGCCCATACATATGGGAACGATTTTAAAATCGCTAAATCTAACTTGGAGAAAAGGCAGTTGAACCTCTATTGAATGCTCATATTGATGCGCAGTTTCGTCGCGACTGATGTTAGGAGGAAGCGCATCTACAATATCCTTGTCAACCTCCACTTCGCCCAAGGGCGTGCTCCATATATCTGATGACACCGCTACAGCAGAGCCAACTCCGTGATGGTTTGGCCCTATGATGACAAATGTTTTTGTCTCTGGAAGCGATGCATAGACGTGCGCCGCAACCTTGCCGGAATACATATAACCGGCATGCGGAACCACCGCGCCCTTTATATTTTCAGACACCTCCACTTCTGCGGCAGCTATGTAACCTTCTACCTGGCGCCTCAGGGTTTCGGCATCGCCTGGATAAAATTGTCCAGCTACGACCGCTCTTCTCATTTAACCGCCTTCACAATTCTGCTTCAAAATCGTCTATCGAGTAACTAAATGCCTCGCCCCTCTCCTTAAGAATTTCCCTGGCGAGCAACCAGTATACTGTGGCGAGAGCCTTTCTTCCTTTGTTATTCGTTGGAATCACCAAGTCGAGGTTTGCAGTTAGATTGTTGCTGTCGCACAGCCCTACTACCGGGATTCCAATACTCACAGCTTCTGTAACGGCTTGTGCATCCCCTGTCGGGTCTGTCACGATCAGTACACCGGGCTCCATATATCTATAGTACTGGGGGTTGGTCAATGTGCCAGGAATAAATCGACCTGCAATTGCCGTTGCTCCAATCGCTTTGACCAACATTTCTACTGGGCGCTGTCCGTATTGCCGTGCAGATACGACCAATATCTTGGAGGGGTCATATTTTGCTAGGAATTTTGTAGCAGTCCTGATGCGCTGATCTGTTGCTTGTATGTCCAAGACATATAATCCATCCCCCCTCACCCTGTAAATGAATTTCTTCATATCCTCTGTCTTCTGTTGCGTCCCTATATGAACGCCTGATGCCAAGTACTCCTCAACGGGAATCAATGGTTCGTAACCCACGTCATGCTTTACCTCTTCATTCATTACCTCGTTCATTATCATACCTCAGCGAGTTATGCTTGCCATTCTCGGGTCAGATACATCTTCTTCTATTCTGACCAATTCATTAAGCTTTGCTATGCGCTCCCCTCCAACCACACCCGTCTTGATGATGGGGACATCAAATGCAACTGCCAGGTGTGCAATCGTCTCATCCGGGGTCTCGCCGGATCGATGAGACATTATGCAATAATACCCACTATCCTTGGATAACTTTATTGCCTCGTACGTGTCTGTTAGCGTTCCTATCTGGTTGGGCTTAATTAGGACGGCGTTAGCAGCCTTCATCTTGATACCTTTTTTGACCCTCTCAGGATTCGTAACGAATAGGTCGTCGCCGCAGATTAGGCATTTCACTTGCTCTGTTAACCTGGCAAAGCCATCGAAGTCGTTCTCCTCTAATGGGTCCTCCACATAATATAGATTATGCCGTTCTATCAATTGGGACACGTATTCAAT
>JAUWXC010000117.1 GCA_030616565.1 Methanocellales archaeon
GGCGCCCTGTTATTTTGGGATAGACATGGCAACACGCGAGGAATTAATAGCAGCCCACAAGAGTATTGAAGGCGTCGCCTTGGTGCTCGGCGTCGATTCGCTGGGATACATCAGCATCGATGGACTGGTCAAGTCCATTGGAATCCCAGCCGAGGATCTGTGCTTGGCATGCGTAACCGGCAAATATCCATTAGTGGTTCCTGGTGAAGAGCGCGTGCAACGAGTAAGGTCAAGTCATCCTTAGATGCGGGGGAAGGGATTTGAACCCTCGAACCCCTACGGGACAGCGCCCTGAACGCTGCGCCTTTAGCCAACCTTTTTGCAAGCAAAAAGCTTGACCAAAAAGGGTTGTTGGCCAGACTTGGCGACCCCCGCTTTTTAAGCCTTTTTTAAGTTACCTTTTTATGAAGATAAACGTTATTCAAGAACATGCTTGGCATCATCTTTTACAACGACTTCACATTTCTTGAGCTCTTTATAATGGCATTTGTCATTTTGATGGCGATAGAATTGCTGGCGCTGTACTTCTATCAGGTGGGATTCACGTTCTCAGAGCTGATATTGCTCATCGCTTTTCCCTTATTTAGTTATTCCTCAACCTTGGCTATGCGCCCTGAGTTGATGAACATCGCCATCCTGGAAATTCACAACAAGATCATAGGATTCAACATCATAGGGGTTGGCATACCCCTCGTCGTTTCAGTCAAAATACTGGTACAAAAGCGTTTGCCCCTTAGAGAGACGACGCTGATAATGGGAATCGTTGCCATTGTTACATCTCTTTATACTATTTTCGATCCCGAGATAGGTCTCATCGTTCAATTCTTTGCGATCCCACCAATGCTCGCTGCAGCTATCGCGTTCGTATTGAGAAGAGACCCGAGGGTGCATAAGTATAACACTGCGCTGATGACATATGTGTGCGGCACTCTCGGCGTGTTAATAGGCGCCGACATGCTTCACTTTCATCAAATATTATTTTGGATGCCAAACGAGCCAGTGTTCATCTCCATTGGCGGGGCTGGACTTATTGATGCGATCTTCTTATCTGGCGTCATTGCCCTCCTCTTCGATTTGATCTTCACCTGCCAGGTACATAACGTGCTCAGAGATTTCCTGAAGGTTATAAAAAGCGGTTAAGTGGAGGGCGGCTCTGCATGATGCTCAAAGGTCATGCGCACCTGAATGTCCAGATCTCGCTCGTCTGCAAGAAGATTGGCAACCTGGTCGAGTGTGGACGGAATTCTTGCAATTAATTTCTCAGCTATTTCATCGCTTAAATCCTGCCTGCTGGCTATTGTATTCGCAACCTCTGGTTTGAGCTGTTCAACCGCTGCCCTGACTTCTTCGGCACTCAGATTTCCTGCCTTCATCTTGTTTCTCAAGGTGTGATATTCCTTGTTCACCTGCTGGGCATAACCCAGTTTCAAATTTAGGTCCTGCTCTAGGTTGAAGCCAGCAATAGCAAATGCGCACCGCATTATATTGTCCAACACATCTTGCCGAATTTGTTCAGCCATCTTTACCCCACATCAAAATAAAAACACGCAACCGACCGATTGCAAAGAGATTCGTTTATCAACCACGTCCTAAGGCGTTTTATTTCCGTCCTTAAACTAATCCCAATTTATGGGATGAGCGATTCGAACTCGAAAATGTTCTTGAAGAACATTTTCTTAAGAAGATATTCCCCATGAATATCTTCGACTCTTCTCCTTAGGGGATGAATCTCTTTCTTGCTCGAATCGGCTACAGTATTGTATCTATTTAAAATGTTATTTTAAGTTAACGGTGCGGGACTTTTTGACGTAACCTATCGCACTGATTCCAGCTGAAGAACCTTCTCCCACAGCGGTTGCTATCTGCCTCCGCCCTCCGGTGATGTCTCCGGCGGCAAAAACTCCTGTAATATTCGTTTCCAGATGTCTGTTAACGACGATGAAGCCCTTTTTCGTCAATTCTAAACCGAGGTCTGCGGCGAGAACGGAATTTGGCGTTGTACCATACTCGACGAAAACCGCATCTGTGGGTAGCGTTTTCGAGTCGTCATCGGTGCTAAATTGAACTTCTTCCACGATGGTTTTGCCTTTGATGGACTCAACAGAAACGCTATATAAAATATCTACATTCTTTGCCTCCTCCAAGCGCTGAAGGTACACAGATTCGCATCTAAGCGAGTCATAAACACAAAGTACAGTCACCTTGCTGCAGATGCCGGAAAGATATAATGCCGCCTTCGCTGCGCCATTTCCATATCCGACAACTACGACATTTTTGCCTTTGAAGAGGGTACCATCGCATATGGCACAGTAGGATACACCTTTACCATAGAATTCTCTCGCTCCTTGGATATCGAGTTCCCTATGGCGCGTGCCCATGCACAATATCACCGAGCGTCCATTGACCACGCCATCACCCGTCGTGACGGAAAAAATGTCATTGCTTTTCTTGATTCGCTTTACAGGAGTGGGTTTAATGAGCGCACCATATTTCTTGGCCTGTTGGCTCATCCTTTCGGCTAACTCAAGACCTTGGATGCCATCTGGAAATCCGGGATAATTTTCGACCAACCCCGCCTTCGCAAGCTGCGTGTCGTACACGTCGCCGAGAATTAGCGTGGTCAAATTTGCCCGTGCGCAGTACATACCTGCGGTCAATCCAGCTGGGCCAGCGCCGATGATTATCACGTCATAGGTCTCCACAAAATCACCAACTTTTATATCACTCACATCATAATGGCTATTGTGATAAATACGTGGCGTCGTATAATATTTTAGGGTGTTTCTGGAAATGTGGATGAAAAAGACGATAGCCGTTGTACTTTTGTTAGCCTTGATTACATGTGCTTTTGCAGGATGTATTGAAGAAGAAACAACCCCAATAATAACTCCTACACCAACGCCCCCACCAACATTAAATATAACAGTGATATCCCCTCCAACATATGCGATAGTATTACCATGGGATTTGGAAGAAGCGA
>JAUWXC010000016.1 GCA_030616565.1 Methanocellales archaeon
CGATCAGCTGGAGTATCGTGCCTTTTTCGCCGGCGAAGTGAATCATCTCTTCTACCTCATGGTCATTGACACCTCTCATGACGACCATGTTCAGCTTGACCGGCGTTAAATCGTTGGCAATTGCAGCCTCTATTCCATTAATCGCTTGCTGTAAGCAGTCTCTGCCCGTGATTATCTCATACCTCTCAGCATCCAACACATCAAGGCTGATGTTGACCCTGCGCAGACCAGCATCTCTGATATCGCTCGCATAACGGTCTAACAATATTCCATTGGTGGTCATCGATATCTCTTTCATATAATTGGATGCGCACTGGACGATCTCGCAGATGTCATCCCGTAAAAGCGGCTCCCCGCCGGTCAGTTTAAGTTTTTCAATTCCAACTTTGCCTCCAATCTCTACGATTTTCTCAATCTCGGCTGGATTCATCTCTCCATTGGAAGATTTTTGTCCTTCGTTGTGACAGTAAAAGCAGCGCAGGTTACATCGCTGTGTAACTGAGATGCGCAGGCTGTTGACATCTCTGCCGAATCTATCCTGCATGGGATATGCTAAACTCAGCATAACGGTTAAACTTTTCTATTTTAATCGACCATTCTCGAAAAAGAGAAAAGATAATATAAGCGAATGACAATCACTTTGTCAAGGTGATAGGAATGGTCAAGGGCGTAAAAGTGGAGAAGGGCATCAAATTCTACGTGATTGGATTGTTGCTGGCGGCGCTGGGCGTACTCTGTGTCTTGGGATTTTTGGTGCATGAATCGCTTACTACTGTGATGGTGGCGGGCGCAGGCTTCGGTTTGATCTTCTTAGGAGTGCTTTCACTGTTGTGGGGCATATACTCGGAGTATAAAGAAACGGGGTCTATCAAAGGGGCATTGGGTTTGGAGTAGGTCAGCAGATACACCCACTCATGCTAATAGTCAATGACATATTTTGACTAATATCCTGGGATTAGTATTCAGACGAAATCTTAAACCTTATATACCTTTACCTCACATCCTTTTTATTTGAGTAATTGATAATTGCCACTGGTGGTTATCAATACGAGCTTAGGAGGGATTTAATGAAAAACCTAAAACACATGGACATTCTAAAGTTGGACAGGCGGTCATTTCTCAAACTGGCAGCGAGCATGGGTGCTGCCACGTTTTTGGGAACGTACAAGGCAGACATCGTCAGAGCGCTTGAATTGAGTGGTACAAATGTTGTGTGGTTGGAGGGCGCAGATTGTTGTGGCTGCACAGAATCGTTCCTCAACGCCACATATCCAGATGTCATACAGGCAATCACAAAGCTAAGTGTACACATTGGTTACCACGAAACCCTGATGATGCAGCAAGGCGTTTTCGTGGACGGAAGATTGGTCGGCACTTCAGAGCTGAACTCAGAACTGGCTCTTGAGGAATACATGACCGGAGAAAAGCCACTGGACGTATTGGTCATAGAGGGAGCGATCGCAGACGGACCAGAGGGCTCGGGCATGTATACCACAGTAGGAGGGAATCCGTTCAAGGAAATGGTCCAGCGATGTGCTGCCAAAGCCTCATACGTTGTCGCTTTTGGTATGTGCGCGACATACGGTGGCATTCCGGCGGCGAGAGGCTCTGTAACCGACAATATGGGCGCGCAGTTCTTACAAACGACGAAAGGCGGAACTCTCGGTGCAGATTATACATCTGGAGCAGGTCTGCCAGTAGTAAACATTCCTGGTTGCCCAGCACATCCAGACTGGATAATGTTAACATTGGCGGCGATCATTCTTGGCAAGGGCGGACTCATCGAATTGGATCGGTACAACAGACCAACCGCGTTCTTCCCACCAGATAACACCATACACGAGAACTGTCCAAAGCGTGGCTTCTATGATCTCGGTCAACTAGCCACAGACTTCGGAGAATACGAAAAATGCCTGTGGAAGCTAGGATGCAAGGCACCATATACACATGCTGATTGCGCGATCCGCAAATGGAATAACCAGTTGAACATGTGCACTCAAGCAGGCTCACCGTGCATAGGTTGCGTGCAACCAGGATTCCCAGATAGCACAAGTCCGTTCTACGTGGAGATGGAGAAAGTACCGACGCTGGTAGGCGTGGACATAAACACCATAGCCAAAGCGGCTATAGGCGCAGCTGCAATCGGCGTGGGAGCGCATGCAGTGCGCAGAATAGCCATGAAGGAGGAATGAGCAAGATGGCAACAGTAGTAGTTGATCCACTGACAAGGATTGAGGGACACTTGAGACTTACGGCCGAAGTCGACAACGGTACGATCACGGATGCACACAGCTCTGGGACGATGTACAGGGGATTTGAACAGATTCTCAAGGGCAGGGATCCAAGGGATGCATCTAGAATAACGCAGCGCATATGTGGAGTATGTCCTACCTGTCATGCGATTACATCGGTCAATGCGTTAGATGATGCGTTCGGCATAGCAGAATACATACCAAAGGATGCGCTGGTTGTGAGAAACATCATGCAGGGTCTGAACGCCGTAGCCAGTCATGCGACGCATATATACGTGCTCTGGTTGCCGGATCTAGCGAACCCAACATACAAGTCGATTCTGGAGACGATCGATCTAAAGCCGGTCTGGGACGAACTCGTGGGCAGATTCGCACCGATCAGTTATTCCATAAAAGGTAAAGCAGTTCCACTAGGGAGCTCTTACTTGGCAGCCATACCAGAGAAGAAGGCGTTACAAGAGGCAGAAACCGTGTTGGGAGGCAAGATGCCCCACCAGACGACATCCATCGTGGGCGGAGTTACCTGCAAACCAACCGTCGCAGACATAGGCAGGATCGCATCCTACTACGTAAGGGTCATGGACTTCGTCAACCATTACGTTCTAGGACTGGACGCGCTTGGCGTAACAAGCGACCCGTTGGAAACTGCCGATAAATGGCTTGAACTTACACACGACGTCAGCAAGGACAAGGCAGTGGCAAATGTGTTGGACATATTAGGTGGTTTGCCAACCGATGACTTCTCCAGAGAAGCAGGATGGGGCGACATACCATTGTTTGCAGCGTTCGGCTCAGAGCTCATAGGAGAAACATTGCTAGGATTGCCAGCCAGCTTGAAGCTGGACACGATAGGCGGATATCCAGTGGACCCAACGAAGATCGGCTTCCTTTCGTATGGTGTATACTATGACATCAAAGAGGGATACGATCCAACCAGCCCGAAGGGTGAACGACTCATCACATCCGGCTTCACAAGCGGCGATCTCAAGTATGAAGAGTTCGATCATAACAATGTGACAGAGCATGTGGCACACTCGTTCTACACGAGCGGCAATGACCTGCATCCATGGAGCGGAGAGACAGAGCCCGTTAAAACAGCAGCCGAAATCAAATACGATGATTCGACCGCAAAGTACAGCTGGTTGAAGGCGCCACGATACAAGGGAATACCATGTGAGGTAGGACCACTAGCGAGAATGATCAATATACAAGAGCCTTTGGTCATGGGGCTGGCAGAGACATTCTTAGCCAACGGCTACTCGCCTGCAAACGTCTACACCAGAATGCTGGCAAGGGCACAAGAGACGATCATCCTGGCTAGGGAGCTCAAGAAGTGGGTGCTAGTCGACTTGGATCCGAACGGCAAATTCTACACGCACGCAGATCTATCGATGGCCAAGAACAGCAAGGGCGTAGGTCTCTGGGAAGCTCCAAGAGGCGCATTGGGACACTGGATCGTGACCGATGGCAACTCAAAGATCAAGAGCTACCAACCAGTGGTTCCAACGACATGGAACGCATGTCCAAGGGATGCCAATGGCAAACTGGGTCCGATCGAGCTAGCGCTCGTGGGCAGCAAGGTCGGTCCGGTTGGCAACGTATTGAGCACGCTGGGCGCAATATCGTTATCCCAGGAGAACGAGAACCCGACAGGCATATTCCACATAGGCAGATCATACGACCCATGCCTCGCCTGTGCGGTGCACACGATCGACAAGAAGACCAACAAGAAATACGAGCTCAGGTTGCTCTAGGTGGTATCATGGCAGAGCAAATAGTGGAAAGATGGAACAAGCCAATGATGGCTATGCACTGGATCCACATGGTTACATGCATAATACTGATCATCACGGGCTTCCGCATCTACCTGGGGTGGGGCTTTCCTTCCACCTATTCACAGGCAAGAGCATTACACATGGTTGCAGTGTGTGGATTTCTGGTGGCGAACTGCGTACTACTGCCATATGCCATGATCGCCGGCGGTCTTAGGCGCGAGATGAAGCTAGTAATGTTTGCTAGGGAGGATGCACGTCGGCTAAAGGCTGCAGTTCTCAACTTCTTTGATAAGAAAAAGAAGTATCCAACGCTCACCACATATAACGCAGCAACGGGTCACTATGAGAGCAAGAGCCATCCGATAACGAAGATACTGATACCACTAGAGGGAATCGCACTCATCCTCATCACGGTGACCGGCATCGTGATGTACAACCCCAACTGGACGATCTTTGGCATCAACCTGGGCGCAGCCATAATGAGCGTTGCGACCCGCATAGGAGCGGTCTTCGGGTTGGGTGGAGCGGTCTTCTGCAGAGCGTTGCACCTCGGCGTGATGTACTACTTTGTCTTGGACATCTTCATACACGTTGGCATATTGCAGGCAGATCCAAAGCTCAAGCAGGCATGGAAAGCGATGTTTCTCACGGGCAAAGAAGATATAAAAGCATCAGGATACGCCAAAATTGTAAAGAAATAGGGAGGGGGAAAAGGAAATCCCCTTTTTCTTCTTTTATTTTTTAATTAATTCGCACTCACTGCTATTTCTTTTCTCACTAGGGCTCCAAATTTACAGACATTGATGCACTGATGGCACCGTATGCATCTTCCCACATTTATCACAGGCGTCGGCTTCTCATCTACGTGTGAGAGTGTAATCGCTTCTGGTACTGGACAGATTGTTACGCATGCTTTACATT
Organism: Methanocellales archaeon; assembly: GCA_030616565.1. Classification (GTDB taxonomy): domain Archaea; phylum Halobacteriota; class UBA148; order UBA148; family JAUWXC01; genus JAUWXC01. The sequence goes on from JAUWXC010000016.1 coordinate 4,949, forward strand.
CCGTGCATCCTTCTACTACAACCGGAAAATCCCTAAATCTTGGTGGAGTTGGCACTGGTTTCGTTTTTGCGAACAGGAAGTTCTTAATCCATTCCAATCTTGCGAATTCGTGTAGGTACCATATTAGCGAAGACATGAATCATCCCTCTGTGCACGCTATACATGGGTCGATGCTGGCGTAAATCGCCACAGCGTCGGCTATTGACGGAGATCCAGCAAGCATATATCCAACACAACTCTCCAGGTTTAGTCTGGTAGGAGTTCTGATCGTGATGTCATCGATTTTTCCAGCACTATCTGTCTTTACGAAATATTTGAGCTCGCCTCTGGGCGCCTCACCGCTGTGGAACCCCTCACCAGCTTTCACCTTGCCACGATTTTTGATATCCCCTTCTGGCAGGTTATCTATGGCGTCTCTGATGAGGTCCATGGACTGGAAGATTTCGTCGAACCTTATCAGGACTCTTGCTGTATTGTCCCCCTCTTTTCTTGAGATTGCTTTGAAGTCGAAGATATCTCTATATGTGGGGTGTCTAAGTCTCCAGTCGGATTCTGGGTGACCTGAGCCCCTGGCAACAGGACCTACTGCAGGAACTTTTGTTGCATCCTCATAAGAGAGAACGCCGATGCCCTTTGACCTGAGCTGCAGCAGCGGTCCATGTGCGAACATCCCCCTGTATCTCCTTACTCTCGGCTCCATCTTGTCAAGCGTCTCTAATATCATTTTCAACTGATGATCTTCAACATCCCATCTCACGCCGCCAAGGACGTTCCAGGTCATGTGCACCCTGTTACCGCTCACTATCTCCAATGCATCCATCGAATTCTCTCGAACATCAAGCATGTACATCGCGAGCGTTTCGTGCTCGATACCAAGGAAATAAGACACGTTTGCTATAAGGTGGCTCTGTATCCTGTCCAGCTCGTTGACGATGACACGTAGATATTTTGCCCTGGGTGTTGGCTCGACATCGGAAATCTTCTCAAGGGTCTCTATGAACGTCATGCAATGGATGTTGGAACATATGCCGCAGACCCTTTCTGCAAGATAGACGGCTTTGTTCCACGGTTTGCCTTTTAGGATTCTTTCTATTCCTCGGTGCATATATCCCAGTTCCACCTCAGCATCGACCACTCTCTCGCCCTCTGTGTGCAATTTAATCCTCAGCGGCTCTTTTAGCGCTGGGTGTAGAGGGCCGATTGGTATGGATACGTCAACGTTTTTTTCAGTCACTTGTTTGCCTCCTTTTTGTCATAGTCCTTGAATACGATGGGTGCCACTCCCAGAATCGCATCCAGTATTTCACTCGGCCTGGGTGGACATCCTGGTATCTCGGCAGCCACAGGTATGAAGTTTTTAAGCGGTGGATGAGTTCGCTTCCCCTCTTGGTCGAATATCCCTCCCGAGCATGCGCACGCTCCAATGGCAACGACCACTTTCGGCTCCGGAACCTTATCATAAAGCTCCTTCAGCTTTGTCTTCCACTGCTCGGTAACGCAACCGGTTATTAGCAGGACGTCTGCCTCTCTTGGATTCGGATGGTGTACGAAGATACCATATTGTTCTATGTCATATCTTGGACAAATGGTTGCAAGAACCTCGATGCTACAGCCATTACAGCTACCCGTGTCGACGTAAGTCACGTGGAACGATTTCCTACGCACGAAGTTTTTGAGCTTATCGGTGATCATTTTCGTATCCCCCTTATTTTCTCCCTAACTACATCCTTGGCATCTTCTAGTGCTTTTTCATAGGGCTTGCCAAACCACACCACACTCTCCACCAGATCCTTCGTTATCTCCGCCACATCCTCCTCTGAGATTAGCTTGAGAGCATCGCACAGCAGGGTCAATCGTAGGTCGAGATCTACCTTTTTCTCCAGGCAAGCGCTCCAGTTCTGCTCTGACCTGGAATGAATACCCATCAATCCTGCCATGTCGAGTTTTTTCATTATACAATCTTCGAACTCCTCTTGTGGAATTTTGTACAGCTTCGCGAGAGGCTCGACGACATCCTTTTGGTATCTGTAGCTCTTCAGCTTCCATCTCTTCATCTCCGTAAGGTCATAACTCTTCGCTACGGGCGTCATGTCGCCACCCCCCATACGAAGTACGAGGCTAATACAAATCCACCTAGCACCAGCCACATGAACAAGACCTCCAGTTTCTCAGAGAACTTTGCTCCGCCCTCTGAAAGGGGTGTCATTAACAGGAGTAAAACTCCCAGAAGCACTACGCACGCAATCATTGCTGGAGCGTGATATATGCTTCCATAGGATCTCACTACTTCTGCTACTGCCACTAGGAATGGTATCGCTGCAACCAAGAGGCACATGGAGACGAATCTTCTCATAGGATCACTCCTTTTAATAGATAGTACAACACCGCCACGCTGGCAATTGAGCCCTCGAACATTACTGAATGATACGGTGCCAGCATCGGGCTTAATGCGCTAATGAAAGATAGTGAAACAAGCAATAGGATGAATCCCAGTGCATAACCCCATAATGGGGCTGGACCAATGTATACCAACATGAACAGCGACATTAGCACGAATATCTCTATGCTTTCGCCGGTCAAAATGCCCGCTCTTAGAACTCCAAAGTGCTCCGTCTTGTATCCGGTGACTATGTCCTTCGCCATTACTATGGCTAGTGGGGAGTGGTGGACCTTGGATAGCATTATGGTATAGGTTGCAAGTGCGCACAGCGGAAACTGGAATAGGAGCGGTCCATGGGTGCTCTGATATGCTACTATGTCCGAAATCATCAACGAGTTCGTTTTAAGATAGACGATGGCCAAAACGGCAAATAATGGATGCTCTGCCAACGTTGAATACACCGATCTCACACCGCCAAACTTTCCATAGGGAGAGCCGGATGAGAGTCCAGCTCCATGCTCGACTAGCTTGTGCATCGTGAACACCGCGAGCAAGATCAGGAAGTTATATCCATTGACGATGACGGTCAATCCGAGCATCCAGGCCCCTATGAGAAGTGCAACCACTCCAAAATATATCGGCTTGCTTGCTGTTTCTGGAGCGGTCATCTCTTTCACGAAGAACTTCAATAGGTGGTATAGCTCCTGCTGTATTGGCGGGCCAGGTCGACCCTGTATTCTTGCGATGATCTTTCTATGCAGCCCTAGGAATATTATGCCGACCAGGAATGCAACCGGTATCATGAGCAAGGTTCTAATTATTTCCATCATCACACCTCTAGTAACCTATGAACGGTATCTTTTTCCTCTCCTCTTCGTCCTCCTTCTTTGGCTTGGACATCAGGCAGAAGCCCAAGCAAAGGATGACCATTGGTAGGAAGACAAGTGTTAGCATGACCGAGACGATTGGGGGGATATATCCATATATGCCAGCGGCTATCGACGCGACCAACGCCAATATCCCTATCACCAGTCCTAACTTTGGGTTCATTTTTGCCTCCTATAGTAACGTCACTATGATCTCCACTGTTCTCACGATTATGAGTAACGTGCTGACATGGATCATTATTATATACGGCGCTCCAAGTGCCCTGAACAGTCTTGCCTTGGCGGCGTAGAACGGCGCCACCCCTATCTCTCCTAATACGCCAAGTATGAAAAGCACCGCTACCACACCACTCACTCTGATCGTATCAAGTTCGTGTAAGCTGAGGGTTCCAGTAGTCCCCAATATCAGTGCTGCTGCACCAAACAAAGGAAGACCGGCTATCATAAGTGTCATGCCATATTGATACGCAGCATCCAGAACCTGGGGTTTTTTAGTAGCAGCCACGATACCGACATCCGCGATGCCTGCAAGCGTTACGAATAAGGCGAAGTCGAAGATGTCGCCAGTGATCATCGTGCCAGCCGTCGCAACTCCGCAGACGATGGCCATGTAGCGCCGGAACTTTATCTCGCCCATAGGTATCTCCGACTTTTTATACCCGTCCATGCCGAAGACCAGCTCTACCTGCGTTTCCGGGCGGCTTAGTGCCATCACCACGGTGAACCCTACCGCTATGAGGAACAAGGTAAGTGTAGTTGGTGTCAGATACAGTACTATATCTCCCAATTTAATCAGTCCAATGAGACTTTCACCAAGACCGATCATGTTCTCCCTCCAGATGACCTGAAGCTTCTTTTACCTTCGATGCCGATAAGCCCCATCTTGGATGCCACCTTCACCAGTATTCCTCCACCTGCCAGGAAGAGGGCAAGTAGCCAGAGATTTGGCGCTATGAAGAAGAGCAGGAAGCCAAATATCCACAGGCACCATGCAACTCCAGAGACTGCGCCAACTCCTTCCCAGAAACTCTTGGTTATGTCTCCTTCCCATCTGCAAACGAGGTAGTAGAGCATCCCGAGTCCAGCGACCGCGCCGCCAGTAAATCCCGTCAGTACGGCGCCGTATAGGATGAGGATTATAGCTATGATGTTTGGAGACGTTTTTAGCACCTCAATATTTAGTGGGCTTTGTTGCGTCTTCTCCTCAAATCCTAGCCTCGTCTTTTCCTTAGCTACTGCAAGCTCAGAAAATGCGAGAACTTCCGCCACTCCTACGACCAGTGCCGGAAGAATCAGACACTCTGCTAGATCCGTGCCGACACATGCGATGATCATTAGGGTCAATACCGCAATGAGGTCTGTCAAAACAAGTTTGTGCACGTCATCCTTTTCCAATACAAAGCCTAGGAATGCTATGAAGGCGGATGCGAATCCCAATAATATGGCTATCTGAAACAGTTCTCCGATATCCATCGCTAGTCCTCCTTAGTGATTAACCATGAGGCTACAATGAAAGCCATCATGAGGATACTTGTTTCCAGCACGGTGTCCAATCCTCTCGTGTAATATAGGATTTCGTCTATGATTCCGCCTGGATGCGAGACTATCGTCGTCCCGAGATGAGGCGTCTTCTCCGCCAGCCACGCCGTCAGGGGCGTTAGGTAAGACGTAATCCAACCCAACTTTGGCGAATTCTCTGGATATTGCGCTTTTACGTCTCCAGGCTCTCTTAGCGGAACCCCACCTCTGTCATAGGGGTCTAACGGACTCTCTGGATTCAGCACTTTCGGATACAGTTTATCACCCTGGTAGGTGTACGTCGTCGCCATTCCCGCCAGTAGGACGAATACTACCATCGCGGCAAACAGCCTTGGCACCATCGCTGGGTCCGATAAAGCATTCCAGGCTTCACTAATCCTCAACTTAGC
>JAUWXC010000063.1 GCA_030616565.1 Methanocellales archaeon
AACGATATGATGGTGAATGGGATTCAAACCGCCAGGTCCCAGGTGTATCACAAATTTGTTCCTTACCAACCACCTTCGACATGGCGCAAACTTGGGCGGGCAAAATCGGCAAGGACGATACGGGATTCTGTAGCAGCCAAGATAGGAAAGCACTGTCATGTATCGCAGCGCTATGCCCGCTCTGACCTGATTTCATTTTTCAAAATACTCTTCAAGGACGTTGAGCATGCTGTCAGAATTTCTGCACTGCTAGATCTGAATCCTGAAGAAATAGCATTCCTGCTGGGTGCCAAGTCCGATGCCAAGGACGTGAAAAATGTGTTCGATGCGGCTAGAAAACAGATAGGGTAAGGGGTAGAGTTCTAAATGACCTAATCCCCTATAGCATCCCTCATATCTTTAAGCACCTCTGCTACGATGCCATGGAAAAGACGTCCATCCTGGAGTTCCCTTCTCGCTCTCTTTTTAGCGTACTTATCCGCCGTAAAGGAGAGCCCGGTATAATTCACCTTTCTCAGTATCAAGCCAAAAGGGGGAGCAGGCTCTATGCCCTCCTCGTATTTGTCTGGCTCCAGCATGTCCTTTAGCCATACCTCGTCTCTTGCACCAGCGCCTACCATGCTCAATCCGGTTACGATCTTTCGCGCCATGTGTTGTGCAAAGCTGTTGGCAACGATGTCCATTATTATGAACGGTCCGGCCACCCTGATTTCGATACGTTTTACGGTGCGTTTTGTGCTTTTATCTTCGTCCTTCGTCGCAAAATTCGCAAAGTCATGAGTGCCAACCAACAACTCGGATGCGTGTCTCATCTTTGAAATCTCCAGCCCCTTGCCATACAAGATGTACCTATACTCTCTGCTAATTGCCTTTCGTCTCGGATCAAACGTCCTTGAGACTCTTGCTGTTGCCCATACCCATATGTCATCTGGCAACTCACTATTTATGATTCTGGGCGTTACCAGATCTGACGTTGTATTAAATGCGACCACCTGTTCCAGTGCATGCACTCCTCTGTCCGTCCTTCCAGAGTCCGAGTAATTTGCCTTTTTCGGATCGTTAAAAATGCCCAACTTTTTCAGCGCTTTGAACAACGTTCCTTCGACAGTCGGTACGTCTGGCTGAACCTGAAAGCCGTAGTACCTATCCCCTAAATACGCCAATTTAAGCGCAACTCGCAATTACACGCCTCCAACTCGCACTCATCCCTACTTTTATCTATACCTTTTCCATAATTGTCGTAAAGTATTAAGCGTTTGTCTGGCATGTATGAGAGGACGCGGAATGAAAGCGGTACTAGGACTTGAGGATGGAACGGTCGTCAAGGGAAGGGGTTTTGGCGCAGAGGGAATTGCTACAGGGGAGCTGGTTTTTGCAACGTCTTACACTGGCTATGAAGAGGCGCTGACAGACCCATCATATAAAGGCCAGATCCTGATGCTAACGTATCCGCTCATCGGAAACTACGGCGTCAGTTATGAGAATTTTCAATCTGATGGAATAAAAGCCGAAGGTTTTGTTGTAAGAGAGGTTTGTGATCATCCATCGCATCCCAAATCGAAGAGTACGCTTCACAAATTCTTAGAAAAGGAGGGCATCCCCGGTATCTGTAATGTAGACACGAGGATGCTCACAATACTTACACGAAAAAGAGGAACTATGAGAGCTGCATTAATCACAGGAGATGATGATGGTGAGAGGGCCGTTGAGCTTGCTAGAGAGCAAAAACCCATCTCTGAACTAGATTTAATTTCTAAAGTGACATGTGCTGAGCCGTATCAAATCAAAGGGCGCGGAAAGCGCTTTGTCGTGATGGACCTGGGAGTCAAGCGAAGTATCCTATCTGGTCTAAGTCAAGGGGGTGCCGATATCGTCGTCGTTCCGGCTGATGCTACTCCAACGCAGATTCAAGAGTACGAGCCAGACGCGTTGCTACTATCCAACGGACCAGGTGACCCCATGCAGGCAAATAATGCCATTTCAGTCGTCAGAGAGTTAGTTGATGAGATACCAGTGTTCGGCATCTGTCTGGGTCATCAGATCATTTCGCTCGCTCTTGGTGCAAGGACATACAAGATGAAATTCGGTCATAGGGGTGCGAATCAACCCGTCAAGGTTCTGGATTCCGGCATCGTCTACATCACATCGCAGAATCATGGGTTTGCCGTGGACCCAGATTCGTTGGATGGAACAGGGTTGCACATTACGCAAATCAACGCAAATGATGGCACAGTAGAGGGGCTAGAGCATGACACTCTCCCCATCTTAAGCGTTCAATACCATCCAGAGGCATCACCAGGCCCATTAGATACGGGGTTCTTGTTTGATAGATTCATAAAAATAGTGGAGGAGGGTAATGCCTAAGCGTCTGGATATTAAAAAGGTCTTATTGATTGGCTCAGGTCCCATTCAAATTGGACAAGCGGCAGAGTTCGATTTTTCCGGTACGCAGGCATGCAAGGCACTGCGAGAAGAGGATGTAAGCGTCGTGCTCGTCAATTCAAATCCAGCGACCATTATGACGGATCCTGAGATGGCAGATACGATCTACATCGAGCCTTTACGTGCTGAAATCGTCGCAGAAATAATCGCGAAAGAACGACCGGATGGCGTTCTTGCTGGAATGGGCGGGCAGACAGGATTAAACATAACCTCTGAGCTCGCTGAAAGGGGCATCCTTGATAGATATGATGTCCAAGTTTTAGGCACGCCGCTGGAGGCGATCTATGATACTGAAGATCGGGATAGGTTCAAGCATGCGATGGAGAGCATCGGTGAGAAGGTTCCAAGAAGCAGAGCAGTCTCGTCGATAGAGGAGGCAGTAGATGTTGCGAGAGAATTGGGGCTCCCCGTGATCGTCAGACCCGCTTATACATTGGGTGGATATGGTAGTTGGGTTGCCAGGACCGAAGATGAGTTAAAGGTTATTGTGGAAAAAGGGTTAAAGCGCTCCAGGATTCACCAGGTGCTGGTAGAGGAGAGTGTATTGGGCTGGAAGGAGATCGAGTATGAGGTGATGAGGGATGCAAAGGACACGTGCATCACGGTGTGCAGCATGGAGAACATTGATCCCATGGGCATTCACACCGGCGAATCCATCGTCGTAGCGCCTGTGCAAACTCTTACCGACAGAGAGCACCAGATGTTGCGGAGTGCTGCCATCAAGATTATCAGAGCGTTGGGCATCGAGGGTGGATGCAACATCCAATTTGCGCTCCGGGATGGTGAATACAGGGTTATTGAGGTCAATCCAAGGGTTTCACGTTCATCAGCACTCGCCTCAAAGGCTACGGGATACCCCATCGCGAGGGTAGCAGCGAAGATAGCAATCGGACTGACGCTGGACGAGATACCAAACGACGTAACCAAGGAAACGCCTGCATCGTTTGAGCCAACCGTGGACTATACCGTGCTCAAGATACCGAGATGGCCCTTCGATAAGTTCGTTACCGCAGATAGAACTCTCATGACAGCCATGAAGAGCACCGGCGAGGTGATGGCGATTGGCAGAACTCTTGAGGAGGCATTGCAGAAAGCCGTGCGCTCGCTGGACATAGATATGCAGTTAGGCGATGGCGAATGGAGTGAGGATGAGATGAGAACGCTGCTCCAGAAACCGACAGATGAACGCTTGTTCGTCATATATTATGCGTTGCGGCACGGGTTTAGCATTGAGGAAATCGCCAGACTGTCGAAGATTGATCCCTTCTTCATCATGAAGTTCAAGAACGTCATCGACGTGGAGGATGTGTTGAAGAGAGATTTATCCATCGAGACATTGCGCACAGCCAAGCGCATGGGCTTTACCGATGAGCAAATCGCAGAGCTAACAGGAAAAAAGCGTGAGGAAATCAACGACCTGCGCAGAAAATCCAATATAGGAATTACGTACAAGATGGTCGATACCTGCGCCGCAGAGTTTGAGGCAAAGACGCCATATTACTACTCAGCATATGAAACACAATGTGAAGCAACGCCATCTAACAGGAAAAAGGTGTTGATCATAGGAGCAGGTCCTATCCGCATCGGGCAAGGCATCGAGTTTGACTATTGCACCGTACATGCAGTGCTTGCCCTGCGCGAGGAGGGTATCGAAACTCACATCATCAACAACAATCCAGAAACGGTATCCACGGACTACGACACATCTGATAAACTCTTCTTCGAGCCGCTGACGTTAGAGGATGTGATGAACGTGATCGAGGTTGAGCGTCCGTATGGAGTGATAGTCCAGTTTGGAGGCCAGACGTCGGTGAATCTCGCTGTCCCACTGGAGCAGGAGCTAAAGCGCCATCATGATTTAAAAACGATAATTCTCGGTACTTCTCCCACTTCAATGGATATCGCAGAGGATAGAGATTTGTTCAGCAAACTACTCAAGAGATTGGACATCCCGCAGCCTGACAGCGGCAGTGCCACCACCCTAGATGGGGCAAAAGAGATCGCCAAGCGGATAGGTTACCCCGTATTAGTTCGCCCGTCATATGTCCTAGGCGGCAGGGCGATGGAAATCGTATACGATGAGGCAGACATGGAACGATACATGCGCGAAGCCGTCAGGGTGTCGCATGAACATCCGGTGCTGGTGGATCGCTTTCTACAAGGCGCAGTTGAGATAGATGTGGATGCCGTTTCGGATGGAAAGGACGTGTTGATAGGAGCCATAATGGAGCACATCGAGGAGGCGGGCATACATTCTGGTGATTCTGCCTGCGTGATTCCGCCGCAATCGCTCAGTGAAAAAACGCTGCAAACCGTGCGGGATTATGTCAAGCGGATTGCGCTGGCATTGAAGGTCAAAGGCTTGGTCAACATCCAAATGGCCGTGAAGGCTGATGTAGTTTACGTGCTCGAAGCAAACCCCAGGTCGAGCAGGACGATCCCGTACGTGTCCAAGGCGACTGGCATCCCACTGGCGAAGATCGCTGCCAAGGTGATGATAGGACATACGCTCAAGGAGCTGGGCTTCGCTGAAACGCCCAAGATTAAGCAGGTTTCCGTCAAAGAGGTTGTGCTCCCCTTCGACAAACTGCCAGGCGCAGACCCCATACTGGGTCCAGAAATGAGGAGCACGGGTGAGGTTATGGGCATCGATTATGACTTCGCCAGGGCCTTCTTCAAGGCAGAGCTGAGCGCAGATAACGTGCTCCCGACAAAAGGAACGGTGTTTATCTCAGTCAGGGATGAGGACAAATCTGCATTGGTAGAGATTGCCAAGAAAATGCAAGACATTGACCTCAAGTTGATCGGTACCGCCGGAACGGCACGCTACCTAAGCGAGCAGGGCATCAAGATAGACGTCATCCAAAAGATACATGAGGGCAGCCCGAATGTAACGGATATGATGAGGGGAGGGGGCGTAGACCTGGTCATCAACACTCCCACCTCCAAAGCAGCACTCAAGGACGGCTATGATATCAGGCGCGC
>JAUWXC010000090.1 GCA_030616565.1 Methanocellales archaeon
GTTTCTCTGATTTTCTAAAAATCGTCGATTAAAACGAACACTTTTATATCTGTGTGCACATATGTGTGCACAGATTAAAATGACCAAGACCATTTCGCTGTCCGATGAGGCGTATGACCTACTGAAGAAGAGGAAAATGGGAAAAGAAAGCTTCTCGGACGCCATCAAGAGGCTGGCTGTAAAGGGCAAGTTGAGCGAGGTTCTGGACCTCTACCCGGAGATAACGGATAAAGAGTACGAGAAATCAGCCAAGGACCTAAGAAAGAAAATAGATGCTAGGCTGAAGGATGTGGGACTATGAAGTGCCTTGACACGACGTACTTTGTCGATTTGGTCAGAAGACCGTCTGCCATCAGGGACATAACGATGAGATTGGATGAGGAGGGCGGGTGTGCCACGACCGTTTTTAACGTCTATGAGGCACTACTCGCGAGTTATGCGATGAACGAGGCCAAGGGCGAAAATATCAGAGATAAGATAAGCAAAGCCGCCAACAGGTTGGAAGTCCTGGAATTTCGGTATGCGGACGCACTCAAGGCAGCCGAGATAAACGGAGCCCTGTTGAAAAAGAAAAAAACAGTCGGTGCAGATGCCATCACGGCTGCGATTGCAATAAACAACGGCTGCGAGGCAGTTGTCACGAGAAACAAGCGACATTTTGGAGAGATAAAAGACCTAACCGGCTTGGAAGTTGAGACATATTAGTCAAGGTTCCAAAACCTTAAAACGTTGTAATGCACGAAAGACTTTTATAATGTGAATTCCCAAATGGGAATTGTGATTAGTATGGAAGCGAAGATGCATTCCGGAAAATTGTACATACCGAGGAGATTTCTCAAGGCATTGAACATCCAACCCAACTCTGAGATCGAGGTTGAATTAGAGAACGATCATATAGTCATCAGACCAAGCGTAGGGGTGGATAAAGGAGCTAAGAGATTATTAGAGCTACTAAAAAATCCGCCATATGGATTGGCAGAGGATAAGGAGTACTCATATGAAGATATTGATTGATACTGAAATATGGGCGTATGCGTATAAGAAGCCAAAGAAGGACTGGTTCGAGAGTGAAAAGGAGTATGATAAGCAGATGTCTTTGCATGAACGTGCAGGGGAGTTTGTGAAGGATAAGCTCATGAATGATGTTATATTCATGTCGCATCAAGAGGTCGCAGAGATATGGCATGTTTTAACCATGCGAGGGAGAGGGATAGTAGGAGATGTGGCGTCTGATATCATCAAAGCCCTTCTTGACACAAGCACCGTGATTCAAGTGGGAATTACAAAAAGCGATGTTACCAGGGCTATGGAGCTCAGCAAGGAAACGAAAATACATATATGGGACTTTCTAGTGGTTCTTCCGTGCGAACAATTAGATAGGATTTATACAATGGATAAGCATTTCAAGCACCAAGCCTTTCAAGAGATTGCCCCAGTTGAGAACCCGCTGGGCGTGTGGTTAACGATGTGAAGATGTCACGGCGAGCTACTTCTCAAGCCTGATGATGTCATCGAATTTGTCATAAAGTTCCATGATCGTTATTAAACCTTTTATGGCTATTGCCCTGTTCCTCTGATTTTCTAAAAATCGTCGATTTTTATAGGTAGTCAATGTTTATATATCGTGCCATAATATTACCGATAGTGGTAAGATGAAATTAAAGGTCGTCTTAGAACCTGCAGAAGAGGGAGGATACACTGTATACGTACCTTCACTTCCTGGTTGTATTTCTGAGGGAGATTCACGAGAGGAGGCACTAGAGAATATCAAAGAAGCGATATCCCTTTACTTAGAGCCTGATGAAGAAAAACTAGCACTAAAACAAAAAGGTATGCAGGTGGTTGAGGTTGCTGTATGAAACTTCCTGTCGTATCTGGCAGAGAAGTCGTTAAAGCACTCAGAAAAGATGGTTTTACAGTTATTAGACAAAGGGGGGGCCATATTCGACTTGAGAAGAAAACCGGTGATAGAACAATTAAACTTACAGTGCCAGACCATAGAAGCTTAAAGAAAAAGACATTGAGCAGGATAATCAAAGAGGCGGGGTTGACCATCAAGGAGTTTATTGATTTATTATAGTCTCTCCCATCTTCTCTTCTGGTACACCACAGCTGCTATGATGAGGATGGCAATTATAATCCCCGCATAAATCACGCGGCTTGTCAAGACCTGGTGCCCGGAGGCACCTCTCGCGCTATCATACGCCCTCACCGCATTGTCATAGGCGTTGTTAGCGGCTGCAATCGACTCGTTCATCTTCGATGCAGTATACAGCGAGTTGGCGCTATCCAAAAATCCAGTCGCCACCGCAAGAAAATCCTTCGCCTCGGTTACGTCAACACCGCCACTTTCAGCATCATCAATGGCATTTTCAGCCCTGGTAATTTGATTCTCGGCCTTCTGTATTGCGTCCAACGCATCATCAATGCGCCCGCTCGTCACATATCTCGTGATCGTATGTATAGTGGCAGTAGGGAATTCTTGCTTGACCTCTATCAAAACAATCACCGTCTTGACCTCAACCGAGGGAGCGTTGCCGCTCAACTTGATCGTTACGGTATCATATTTCTCGTGATCGAACACGAAATCAAAACTGCTCTTGGTATACGTCTCAGGCGTCTCATCATCCACGATGATACTCCAGTCAGGGTCCACCAAATCCGTCCTGAGCTCAAGTCTCGTCTTTACAGTCAGACTTGGGGTCGTTTCCTCCAGGACCAGTTTCGTGAATACTTCTCTATCGGCAGTCAAATCCCCATCCGGAGTAACGGTCTCGGATGTTACCCTGAAGTTGGCTTCCGCGAGAACGGGCGCCGTAAAAGAGAGTAAAACCAACATCGCCAATGCGAATGCACCCAGTCTACTTGCCCTCATCATATCTCACCAGTTAAAATAACGGTCTAAGCGATTCGTCCGTATCCATCAACTTGTCGTACTTCTTGCCGCTCTTGGTGGCGACCTCTTTGATGCTCTCCTGCGCCTCAACGGCCAGTTTCTGCAATGCCTTAACTCTGGGAATCTCAGACACGCCTGATAAAAGGACTACAGCAGCCACGTACCTGCTGTGCGGAACGGGATAATCGCCACCCCTGACCTCTGTGCCTTCTATCAAATCCTCGATCCACACTTTTGCCCTGTCTATTCCCTTCCTGTTCAACTCCTGGGGAGGACCTGCCATTAACACTAGGGCCCTTTCAGCAGACCTGACGTCACACTGAAGCGTTAATCGCCCCATAACCGCTCTCCGCACCAAGGATGTTATCCGTGTGGTAGCATCAAGCGACTCCATAGATGCCTTTTTCGTCCCAAAGCCGGAGAATAGTCTGGAGAAGAATCCCATTTTGGCAGGCAATTCCTCCCTGGCATAACCAATCACCGAGATACCCCCGCCTTTTAACGTGTTAATTATCTCGGACGTATCAACAACTAACTGGCCCACGCCGCTTCTCTCGACCCTTTCGCCCGCGCCGATGAGGATGCCAAATCTCCTCACGACCTCGTCGTTCATGTACGCGTAGGCATCTTTAAGCGTCTCACCTTCCTTCTTCCACAGGTCATTATCAAACAAGAAGAAATTGTCGACCTCTTTTGCCAGCGTTAAGAAACTCCTGGCTGCGTTCAGAGAGTAAAGTCCGCCCTCCTCCTTTGCCGGTAAAAGTCCCAAGGCATAGACCGGTTCGCTATACAGCGTTTTTAATCTACGTGCCAGAACAGGTGCGCCTCCCGAGCCGGTGCCGCCACCCAGTCCCGCAACAATCAAGAATGCATCGATTTTATGCGTCCCTCTCTTGTCAATGGCGTTCTGCATCGTATAGATCTCATCAGTAGCTATTTTTGCACCCAGTTCATTGTCTGCCCCCACACCATGACCTTTCACAATGGACTGGCCTATGAGCAACCTATCATCCATGGGTATGTTCTTTAAACCCATGAGGTCTGCTTTAGCCGTGTTAATGCACATCGCCCTTTCAATACTGTGTTGACCCGTTCGCTTATCATACTCTATAAAAAGGTCTGCTATCCTTCCGCCTGCTTGTCCA
>JAUWXC010000122.1 GCA_030616565.1 Methanocellales archaeon
AATGGCATTGGCGGAAAAATACGATAGCTATGGTTGCAACTCTCCTTTTCCGCTCAGCTCGCGCTGCCGTTCGGTGCTCATCTCTATGAGTATTTCATAGATTTGCTTCACTGCGCCGGCATCCAAGTTGTGCTCCGTCGCCGCCTCCACCATCCTGTTGAGCACGATCTCCCTCTGCTCCTCGTCGTCGATGCCCATGCCTTCCTTTTTCTTTTCCTCCAGCACATCTTCTGCCATATCGGTCCGCTTGGCTATGAGTTCTATGATCTGGTCGTCAATCTTCTGGATTTTCTCCCGAACTTCCTTTAACGACATCCTTCCACCCTCGCACCTTCATTATTGATCTTCGTCCTAATGATTTTTCCGTTGAAACTGCTCCATGCTTCTTCCACAGTGCTTATCCTGTCCTTTTTCACCAGTGCGGTAAACGCTGGACCCGTTCCTGATAGGCTGGCGCCACTTGCACCCGCCTCTAATGCCTTGATGATGATGTAAGGGTCAAATCCAAGAGCGGCACAGTACAGGATACCGTTTAACGTCATCGCCTTTTCGAACTTGCCCTCCAGCGCTAGGTCATATACCAACTCCACCCAGGGAGCGATTAACTTCATCTTTTCCACGTTTGCTTGGGCAGTGAATGCCTTCTCCTCTGGCACCAGAATCAGCACATCGGCATCCTTCTCAACCCTCTTCACGAGTTGCATGGTCTTGTTATCCGTCACCACGATGCCGCCCAAAAAAGAGGCTGTGGCATCGTCGAAGGCGCCCGTAATCGTCACCCCTGCATCGAGGGCGGCTTGCACCCCTAAACGCACTGCTTCTAACGGCTCCATTTTCTTGTCCAGCGCACTCAGCGTTGCCAGGACCGTGGCATTTGCCGCTGCAGAACTGCTCTTTAAACCCCTCGCGATGGGGATTTCACTGCTCGTTCTAACGTGCGCACCGCCTGCATAATCGAACTTTTTCAGCACCGACTTCACACAGCGCTCTATCAGCGTAGCATCGCCACCACCCTCGATCTCTCCTTGAATGCCCTTCATATCCTCGCCCAACTCGACCTCTGCGGTGGTTCGCAGATCGATGGCAAAGGCTGAACCCTTCCACGTTGCGATGGCGTTTATGATCGTGCCTGCGCCGCAGGCGCTTGCGCATCCTTTCAAATTCATGTTAACTCAAACTGTTACTTCATAACTTAAAACGTTATAGGCGCAAGGTACAACAGCATATATATCCCGACGATGATCAGCACTGCCCCGGTAACACGTTTGATGGCTGCACCATACCTAGCAAATTTGCCGAGTTGTATAGATGACTTTGTGACATAGCCGATCACAAGCATCGGAATGCCCAATCCGAGTGAATAGATGAATAACATCACCGCACCATAGAACAGACTGGCTTTTATCGCCACCAACACTAAGATGGTGCCGAGTATCGGACCTATGCAGGGCACCCATGCGATGCCAAGCGATAGTCCGAGTATAAATCCTCCTGCAACGCCAGACGATGGTACGGGAAGATTCAAACTCGGTAGCACCCTGCTTTTAAGCGTCAACAATTTCCGTTCTAGTGACTCGAACAGCATGTAAAGTCCCAAAAAGATGATTATGAGAGCAGCAGCAATTCGCAGGTGATATACATAACCGATGAATACCATACCCAGGGCTGAGACCGCTATGCCCATGGATGTGAAGGATAGTGATAGTCCAAGCACTATCGCCAACGGCCTGAATCGTCCTTTTCCGGTGGAGTATGTCATCACCGCAGGAATAAGAGGGAGCACGCACGGGGATAGTATGCTCACGATTCCGGCGGAAAATGCGATTAAAGGAGATAAATCAGCCATTAGATTTTCTCCTGAGCGCCAAACCAATTAACGCCGCTATGCCGAGTGCCATTTCAAACCCGGGCGTGGGTGTTGGTGTTGCATCTTTTAGGTTTAAGGCGATTTGCATGTCTGTTTTAAATTGATCCACTGATACATATCCCCTCACCCTATGAATCTCATCTCCACTTGAATTTAAAAACACGATCGTCGGATAGCCCATTATCGCATATTTCTGCCGTAAATCAGGACGGGCATCACAATCGACCTTGATGTTCACAAAGTTTTCAGATAATGCGACGACCTCGCCATCCACGTACACTTCGTCATCCAGTTTTCTACAATACCCACACCAATCGGTATAGAAATCGATCATCACTGACATATTGTTGGAGTTGGCAAGCGCCATGCCCTCTTCATATTCATGCCACTGAATTTCGGTAGCGCTCGTTATAGGGGCCAGTGCTCCTAGTAAAATTAATACCGTGAACAAAATTGACGCTCTTTTAACCATAGTCAACTACCGCTGATAGATTATTTCAAAACGGTGGGTATAAATCCGCCCCGGATCATGTGGTCTGCTAGGACGAGCGCAACCATCGCCTCTGCCACGGGAACGATTCTCGGACATATGCACGGGTCATGGCGCCCTTTAATCTGTATTTCAGTGTTAACCCTCTTCGACAAATCCACGGTCTTCTGCGCTTTGGAAATGGAGGATGTTGGTTTGACCGCGATTCGACATATGATGGGCATGCCATTGGATATTCCACCAAGGATGCCCCCTGCGTTGTTTGTTTCTGTTATCACAACGCCGCCTTTAATCCTGAACGGGTCGTTCATCTCGCTCCCTTTCATCTTTGCAGCCCTGAAGCCAACACCAATCTCGACGCCTTTGACAGCACCTATGCCCATTAACGCATTTGCCAAGTCTGCATCTAACTTGTCGAAGACAGGCAC
>JAUWXC010000068.1 GCA_030616565.1 Methanocellales archaeon
ATGGAAATAGGAAGCACATAAGATTTAGAGCAAATGATGCTACAGCTCATGTGTCTGCCCTCACAAAATTTTTGGACGATAAGTTCATTCACTCTGGAAACATCAGACACCCTTTTTATGGCATCCGGTATCTCTCCATTAGAGCTTATCACACTGATCCCATCACATCCAGTCCCATCAATTGGTTTAATCACAACCGGGAACCCGATCTCATCACAATATCCCATGACAGCGTCGACTTCTAATGGAAGACTCTTGTACTCTGGCACATCAAAATGTTTTGCCATATTGGAAACGAGCTCATACGTCTCATTTTTGTTTGAACAAGATGAGACGCCCTTTGAGGGGCATCCTATCAAGGAAGTTTCTGCTTCGATCATCTTGGTTATGTCGTACAATACGCTGTCGGGGGCGATTGGAACGCATGCATCCACCTGCGACAGGACTCGCTCCATCTCCCAAGGAGAGGAGCATATTTCGACCTTATCTGCGGGCGGCTTAACGCCAAGCTTACTCATCCTGGGATCAAGCAACGTATGCACTTCATGCCCGGCAGAGCTTAAACTATTACAAACGCTTTTCAGCATTCCATAGCCTTCGGTCAATAGGTGGGTTTTATCTACTCCACCTGCACTGGCATACTCGAAGACCAAAATTTTCACGAAAGTGCTATTAAAAACATGTCATATATCATGTTGGTGGTGCAAATGAGGGTCATTCCTGTGATCGACATCAAGAACGGCGTGGTGGTCCAGGCCAGGGCGGGAAATAGGGAGAAGTACAAGCCGGTTGAAAGCGTGCTGACCACTTCTACAGATCCCATACGAGTTGCCAATGCGCTCCAAAAGCTCAATGCGAAGGAATTGTACATTGCCGACCTGGATGCGATTGAAAAAAGTGGCTCTAATCTAGGTTCAGCGCTGGAAATCAAAGAACTGGGCTTTGATGTCTTGTTTGATTGTGGTGTATCTGTTGTAGAGGACCTTGAGAACCTGTTAGAAATAGGGAGACCGGTAATCGGAACCGAGACCTTGAATTCGCTAGAGGAGCTGGCAAAAATAACCGGGGTGTGTGAAAAAACTGTATTAAGCCTGGATTTTAAAGGCGATAGGCTGTTAACGAGAATAGAAGAGTTGAAGAGCGCTGGCATAGAAGATTTGATCAAAACCGTTTCCTCCTATAATATCGCGGAAATCATATATCTTGACCTGGAGAGGGTGGGAATGTCCTGTGGGATGAGAGAAGAGGTGATAAAAAGGATGGTGCGAACAACGTCCATGCCTTTGCTGATAGGTGGAGGGATAAACAGTACATCGGACATCAGGCGGATGCAAACGCTCGGGGTTAGCGGTGTTCTGGTGGCGACCGCGATCCATAGGGGAAGAATCACAAAAGAGGATTTACTTTTCTGAACTGCTCCCAGCACCAAATAGCTTACGTAGGTGTATCTGATACCCGCCCAATTTTCCGCCAAAACTCTCAGCAGTTATCTTTACGACCCCCTCCGTAGTGCATGCGGCGTTTATCCCCTCTCTCATGGCTTTGCCCACGCTCCCTACGTCTAAGCCGTCTATGACGATCTCCAGTGCGGCGTTGACATCTTCTGGCAACTCGCTCCTGACCTTCGTTTTTAGCGTAGGACAATAGGCAGTATTCGCCGATGCATCCAAGAAATTGTATTTTGAGCCGATTTTGCTCCCGCACCTTACGATGCCACCTGGGAAGGG
This sequence comes from Methanocellales archaeon, assembly GCA_030616565.1. Taxonomy (GTDB): domain Archaea; phylum Halobacteriota; class UBA148; order UBA148; family JAUWXC01; genus JAUWXC01. The sequence continues at coordinate 1,728 of JAUWXC010000068.1, forward strand.
TGTAATGACATTTCTCACCTTTTTTATCGCATCAACTGCTTTTTCAGAGGCGCTTAGGACAGGATCAGCGTCTCTTCCCAAAATGATGAAGTTGCCGCCCCCCACCCCTTTCGCAATCTCAAATTCATCTTCGACGAGAAACTCTCCATCCATAACCGGGATTGCCCACATTCTTCTGTTTCCGATCGATTTACTTACCTCGTGCCCGTCACCGAAGTATCTTAGTTTGCCTCCAACGCTGATCTTTTTCTCACCGCTCAAATTGTTAAAGCAAGCTGTTGTGGGGGAAGTCATCACACACTGTCCTATTCTTTTCATCAATTGCTCCTCCAGGCATCCTTTTGACGCGGCAAACACCAAAACGTTCACACCCGGTCTTCCGTCTGGTGTTTCTTCCGCCGAAACGACGTTTTCGATGCCCGCCTCGCATTCACACATGATTATGGACGTGCCAAACCCTGTCATTGAGGTCGCAGAGATTAAGGCCCATTTTTCATTTTTGGCTGTAATCAAAACCCTTGCAGCGTACATTTCAAAGGCTTCTGCAAATGTGTCCTCGATCTCAACCCCGTTTATTTGCATTTTTCACACCTCGGGTTCGATTTTCATCGTGGCTTCTCCAGTAAGCCTCTCTTATTCAAAGTCTGCCCTGAGCTGGCATGGGGTCTGCGCGAGACTTCGTCACTACCTTTCTCGATTTCCCTGGCTTCATCAGCTAGTAGTGCAGCGGCTCTCATCATCTCATGTGCAGACGCGGCAGTCGTGATATATTCACGTGCCTCCTTTAAAACGAAGCATGCTCTCGTATTTATCTCAGCCACTTTTTCAGCCATTTGATACGCAGCTAGCGCCTTCGCCCTCGCATATGGATTTGAGAATTTTGCCCTATCGACCACCACAGAGGCATCTGCGATGATCTGCGGCAGCCTTACCTTCTTTCCATCCTGAATCTGCCCTATGACCGCATCCAGCTCCTCTTGAACCAATCGCACCGCACCGCATATCGTCAATACGCGCAGAACGTCCGAGTTAAAGAGTGCCATCTCCGTGGGATCGAGAAACTCCCTTCTTGCGCCTATCAGCGGGTCGCCGGGCAGAATGATGTATCCGAAGCCGTCTTTTTTTAGCGTGTCGACAGCCTTCCTTGCAGGCGCATCGGAGATGATGATGCATGGTTTGTGCAATACCTTTTTGGTCATGCCAGAGGTAAGTAGTGAGGTGTTAGGAGTGACGACGACAAAAAGGTCAGGGTCAAAGTCGAGTACTGTCTTCATCGTTTCTAATGCCTGATCCGATGTCGTCTTTGCGCCGGTGCTAATCGTCCTGGTTAAAATTCCCCTTTCTGCCCTTTCGTCCAGTATTAGGTCGACCACCTGAGATATCCCAAGATTGCCGACTTTTACGAATCCCACCTTGAGCATGGTGCCCTCTCCTAACGATGATATAGAGCGCTTAACGATTAAATATAACTACTATCAGAGAAAATTTTAAGTCCTGTAGCTTCTACTACTCAACCCCAGACGGGATTACAATGAATTCGGATGTACAATATATCATAGATGCCACAAAAGCGCATCACGAATTATTCAAAAACTCGCTACCAATGATTGCCAGCGAAAACGTTACCAGCCCGACTGTTAGGCGGTTGATCGCATCTGATTTAGGGCACAGGTATGCCGAGGGAAAGGTGGGACATAGATACTATCAGGGCTGTAAATACATCGACCAGGTCGAGGCGAAGGCAATAGAATTGGCAAAACGTCTGTTTGACGCGGAGCACGTGAACGTTCAACCAGTGTCTGGTGTCAATGCGAATCTTGCCGCTTTTTTGGCAGTTGCAGCGCATGGAGACCTGTTGATGTCATTAGGCGTACCGGATGGTGGGCATATAAGTCATGCCAAATATTCAGCAGCCGGCATCAGAGGGCTAAGAATTAAGACATATCCCTTCGATGAGGAGAAGATGAACATCAAAACGGATTTGATTGTCAAAAAAATCTTGGAATTAAAGCCAAAGGTGCTCATGTTTGGGGGAAGTCTGTTCCTCTTTCCTCATCCTATCAATGAAGCAAGGAGTGCGGCAGACGAAGTTGGCGCCAAGATCATATATGACGCCGCTCATGTATTAGGATTAATTGCTGGTAAACAGTTCCAAGATCCTTTGCGTGAAGGGGCAGATATCGTAACATGTCCAACTCACAAGTCATTTCCTGGACCGCAGGGCGCGTTGATACTATGCAAGTCCGACGTTGCCGATGCTGTAGACCGGGCAGTCTTTCCAGGAACGACGAGCAATCATCACCTGCATCACAAGGCTGGTCTAGCGGTAACATTGGCAGAAATGCTCGTGTTCGGCGAGGAATATGCCAAGCAGATGATAAGCAATGCTCAAGCGCTTGCTCAAGCGCTATACGATATGGGTTTAGATGTACTGTGCAAGGACAATGGATTTACTCAATCGCATCAGGTAGCTATCGACGTTTCAAAATGCGGCGGAGGTGCGAAGGTAGCATTAAATCTCGAGAAAGCAAACATCATCACGAACAAGAATCTTCTCCCATGGGACGATGTGAACAATCCCGGCAATCCGTCTGGCATTCGTTTGGGAACGCAGGAATTGACGCGCTTGGGGATGAAAGAACCCGAGATGAAAAAGATTGCCCGCTTCTTCAAACGCATCATAATCGAGGAAGAAGACCCTGAAAAAGTTAAAAATGGCGTGATATCTCTGAAAAAAGGTTACCAAAAGGTTCATTATTGCTTTGATGGAGAGGGGGCATATGAACCCCCGTTTAGGTGATAATGTGCGGCGACGTAAGCTGATCGTGTTTGATGTAGACAGCACCCTTGTTGATGCCGAAATAATCAATGAGCTTGCTGAAGTTGCAGGCGTCGGTGAAGAGGTCGCTGGGATCACCAGCCTGGCGATGAAGGGGGAAATTGACTTCGGCGAAGCTCTTAGAAAAAGGGTGCGACTTTTGCGTGGATTGCCTGAAACTGAGGTCATCACGGTGGCGAAACGCATTCCAATAATGCCAGGGGCCGGGCGCTTGCTTGAAGAGGCAAGATCCAAGGGGTATAAAGTCATAGCGATCACCGGAAGTTTCATGATTGTCGTGCATAAGGTCAATGAGAAACTTAATCTGGATCACATGGTCGCCAACGAGCTGGTGATCAAAGACGGGGTGGTGACTGGCGAGGTAAGGGGACCCTTGACAGAGCAGAATGCGAAGGTGCGCGTGTTAGAGCAGATAGCGAAATCAGAGGGC
>JAUWXC010000057.1 GCA_030616565.1 Methanocellales archaeon
ATTAGTTCCACCTCCTCTGGCGCGGTGAGCAGAGAGGGATCGAACCTGTGCTCGATTTTCCTCGCCCTTTTCAAAATGCTGCACGCCCTTGCATGGGAATACTGGATGAACGGCGCCCCCTGTTTTTCAAAATCCAGCGCCTCCTCCCATTTAAACGTCATCATTTTTTCTGGAGCGACCTTGATGATGTCGAACCTAACTGCCCCCATGCCGACGATTTCAGCGATCTTTCGCTTCTCCTTCTCGGATAACTCAGGTCTTCTTTTCTGGACTTCGATGTATGCCCTCTCGCACGCCTCATCCAGTAAATCATCCAGGTCGACTACAACGCCCTTGCGCGTGGACATCCTTCCTTCTGGCAGCGAGACAAACGAGTAGAACACTATCTCAGGCTCTTTCTTTAATCCGAGTATCTTGAGAGCGCACTTGAGCTGATCCATCGATAACTTCTGATCCTCGCCGAGCACGTTTACCACGGCCTCTGCATGATCGAACTTCCAGAGATGGTAGGCAATGTCTCTTGTCGTGTAGAGCGTGGTCCCATCGAAGCGCGTCAACACAAAGTCTTTTTCCACTCCGAATGAGGTTAGGTCGAGCGCTAACGCACCATCCTCCTGCTTTATGTATTTGGTCTTTTTCAATTTCCCAAGGACCCCATCCACAGAGCCATCCATCACAAATTGGGATTCCCATACATACCCGTCAAAGGTGATATCAAGCCGCTCCAGGGTTTGTTTTTGCCCATCGATGCATTTATTCACCACCCTCTTAAACTTCTTAATCGTTTTTGGGTCACCCGACTCATATCTGCTCAGTATTTGGGCAATTTGAGGCTCCACATCAGGATGTTCGGCAATGATTTCCGTTGCCTTCCGATAGTACCGCACGACATCATGGTCGGGTTTATCCCTCTCCAATTTCGGTAATGCACTTCGCTCTACGTTATCATAACCCCAAACGATTGTGGCAACTTGCTTGCCCATATCATTCACGTAATACTGCACCTCGACATCGTAGCCGGCGTACCTGAGTATCCTAACAAGAGTATCCCCTATCATGGGATTCCGCCCTCTGCCGACGTGCAACGGCCCAGTTGGATTTGCAGACGTGTGCTCGAGAATGATGTGTTTGCCCCTCTCAGGAAGCGACCCGTACCTTTTGCCTCCTTTGATGATTTGTAGAATCGTTTGGTTCAGGAATTCCCTGTTGACGTAAAAATTGATGTACGGTCCTTTGACTTCTACTCTATCAATCAACGTCTTCTTGGGAATTCGAATTTTTCGCGAGATATCTTCTGCGATGTGCCCAGGGGACTTCTTGTACTTTGGCGCGAGTCTGAACGCAACAGACGATGCGAGATCGGCATAATCCGATGTCTCCAAACACAACGTCTCTATTTCATAACCAGTTGCTTTGATGGCATCTCGCAATAGAGACTCCACTTCGCTCTCAAACTTGAGAAACATGCCTATATCACTTAGATGTGCTCGATAATTATAGTTTGTGTTGACGTAAAATCCATTATTCAAAATGTACTCTTTTCATTTCCTCCTCGGTGATGCCTTTTAACTTGGCAAGGTCAGAAATGATCGAATCCAGGACCATGAGGGCGCTGCACTCAAATAGATTTCCGAGCGGGCTGAGTGGGGCATAAAGCCCCTTTTGCTCCCTGTCAAGGTAATTATTCTTCGGTACATCTATTTTCGTTTTTCCTGGCACTTCCAGTATATGGTCGCAATATCTAGTCAATCTGGACTTTGGGCGGGAGGTCACTCCGAAGACGATTGCATGCAACTCTTTCGAGGTCTTGGCCCTATTGACGACATCCAGAGTCTCTCCAGAACCCGAGATCAAAATTACCGCATCTCCTGCATGCATTGCCGGTGCCGACTCGCTCACTATGAAAAAAGCGTTGTACTTTAGATTGGTAAGCCTGGTTACCAATGCCTTTCCTATGAGGCCAGAGCGACCTGCACCGTAAACGTATGTGTATTTTCCATCATCATCCAATTTATGTAGGTTTTCAACGAACGTCTTGACCTGCGCCCCCTGCATTTTATCATAAAGAGAGGTTATGTGGTCTATGGTCAGTCGCAGTGATTTATAAAACATTTTTTCAGCCATGGCAAAAACTCACTCCTTACCTAATTTAAATTTATTGGTGAATTAGGCACTTGTCCTGAATCTCAGGATGGCGGCGATTCCTCCAAACGCGTTCATCAGTTGTCCCCCTTCCTCGAAATCCGTTGAGATAAATTCTACGGTGGTGTTCATTTGTTCTGCCATCCCTGATAGCTCTGCGACGACATCTACACTTTTTTCTACTTCCAGGTTAGCGCCACATTTGGGGCATGCCCCTATCTCCAGCTTTTGAACCGTTTTTTCCTGCTGAAAATCGCAGCTGGTGCAACGCATGTGCACCCTAATCCGGCGCAAATCCTCGGAGAGCAATAGCGTGTCAACTGCGCCCAGTTTGAGGTTTTTTCTAACTTCCTCCTCTCCATAGGCAGCCAACTCCTGGTCGCTCACAAGCTCTTTCATGAATCTGTCCATAATGCGTTTTTCTTTGACTAAATCCAGGTCTTGAAGCGCATCAGAAGCGGCATCCACCAATTCATATAGTCCAGACTCGTCCGTGTACGATACATCAAATGATCCAAGAATCTTCGATTGCAATTCATGATGAAGACGCTCGCCGCCGACGAATTCCTCTTTCGTGGGACTTGGACCACCAATAAATAAGCCCTGAAAATCCTTCCTATCCACGTTGAGAAACACATCGTTGCTTGCTTTGCTAATCCTCTCGTAGAACTCATTGATGGCAATCAATCGCAATCGTTGGAATCGCTGTGCCGACTGGCCGCCTTTTCTTTGTTTGCCAGGCACATTGGATGTCAGATGCTTTATAGGTTCGATATACTTGCCTCTGAGCAACCCTATGGTAGCCTCCCTTCTATCCAACACAAGTAAGCCGAACGTCTTTTTCTCCTTGAGCATCTCCTCTAATGGTGTGAGCACGAATTCAGAGCCGCAGCGGTACATGTACGCCGTAATGGGTTCCGGTGGCTCGAGAATTATCGTCTCCAGTTCGGTCTTATCCCCTCCTATGGAGATGGTTCCACAAAAGATTACCATTCCATCTTTAGGTGGCGTCTTGAAATACCTGAGTCTGGCCATGATGGAATCCAATGCGCTCTGAACGTTGGTCCTGGTGGATTTTGACTTGATGTTCGCGGCCTGACCTCGCTCATCCCTCAGTTGCGCCACGACATCGAAAATCTGCTTATCTGGAGGGATGTAAATCGTGACCAGCTCCGTCCCTTTTCCGGTCTTTTCCCTCAGTTCCTCTAATTTTCGTTTAAATTCGTATTTTTTATGGGCGTCCGACATCTGTGTCTCCTCACATAAATGGGTTTATGGGTTAAAATGGTTTGTCCACTGAGGACACCATAAGATATATTAGTATATGGGAAGGACAATTATGCGCAACTGAGGTAGACTATGTGTCTTGCAATTCCAGCAAAAATAATCAAGATAGATGGGCACAAGGCAATCGCCGATTTTGGCGGGTTGGAGCAGGAGATACGACTCGATCTGGTGGATGCCAAGGAAAACGATTACGTATTGGTGCACGTAGGATATGCGATCCAAACGATCGACGAGGAGGATGCCAAGGAGACGATAAGGTTGTTCAATGAGCTGGCCGAAAGCATAGAGGAGTAAAATGCACGAATATGGCATCGCTTGTGGCATAGTTGATACCGTACGTGATGTTGCAAGACAAAACAATGCAAAGAAGGTGTTAAAGGTTAACGTCGAAATAGGGGAGCTGACGTTTGTCAATCCCGAGCAACTCAAATTCTCATTTGAAGCCATTACAAGCGAAACCGAATTGGATGGCGCCAGGTTGGAGATTGACTCCATTCCAGCCAAGGTCAGTTGTTCCTGTGGCTATCTAGGGGATGCGGCGGGGTTCACATGCCCTAAGTGTGGGACGCCCCCAAAGGTCTTGCATGGGAGAGAGATCTACGTGAGAAACGTCGAAATTGAGGTGTGATGGTGAAAGAGGTAACGCTCATTCATGGCGCCGGCGGAGAACTGATGCAGGAGCTCATCGTAGATGTACTTGCGCGTTTTAAAAACAAAAAAACGCCAGGTGGTATTGGACTTGATGCACTGGATGATGGTGCGATCATCTCCTTGGGTAACACCTCGCTCGTGCTGACGACCGATAGCCATGTGGTCAAGCCAATCTTTTTTCCTGGCGGTGACATAGGGCGCCTGGCAGTTTCTGGCACGATTAACGACTTGGCGGTGATGGGCGCTAAGCCTCTTGCACTTTCGAGCGCGATGGTGATAGTGGATGGATTTTCGGTAGAGGATTTAAGAAAAATTGTGAACTCAATGGACGAGACGATGTGCGAGGTAGAGGGAGCGATTGTGACGGGTGATACAAAAGTCGTTGAAAAAGGCGCGTTCGATGGCATCATGATCAACACCACCGGGATTGGGGTTGCAGAAAAGCCAATTATGGATTCTGGATTGCGCCCTGGGAACAAAATCATTATAACCGGCACGATCGGCGATCACGGTTTTGCCATACTGGCGCACAGGGAAGGATTTGACTTTGAGACCGCTCTGGTATCAGATGTATCACCGATCTGGTCCACCGTTCAAGCGGGGCTGCAGGTGGGAGGGATAACAGCCATGAAGGATCCCACGAGGGGAGGTGTAGCGAATGCACTCAACGAGATGGCGAAAAAGAGCGGGGTGAGGATCGTCATAGAAGAGGAGACAATTCCCATAAATCCCGCTGTCAGGGCTGCATCCGAGATGCTTGGTATTGACCCACTTGAGATGGCCAATGAAGGTAAAGCCATCATCGGTGTGGAGGGGGATTTGGCAGAGGATGTGCTGGCCGCGGTCAGAAAAACGCGCTATGGCAAAGATGCCGTCATCGTCGGTGAAGTTCAAGAGGGCAAGCGGGTGATGATGAAAACGGAAATAGGCGGCACAAGGTTCGTGGAAACTCCCATGGGAGATCCTGTGCCGAGGGTGTGCTAATTACCGACCTCTTTTAAGATCATGTCCACGACAACAGGTACTGCTTTTGCCACCTCAGGACTCAGTTTCAACCTGATTTCGTCTGACCGTCGAATCTCGCAGCCGATGATGATTATCTCCTTCGGCATCCTCTTTGGCTGGATAATTCTGCCCATTTTCAAAACGTCTGCCAGACCGAGATCATGAAGCGACAGCAATGACATATTTGCAGGAGGCAGGTCTTTTTCAGTAAAGCGATACACACTCCCAATTTCTCCACCGCTTTTAACGGCGTCGATAAGGATGACCTTGTCAGCACCCTCGATCAGGTTTAGGATGTCCAACCCTCCTGTGCCAGCATCAATCAACTCGACGTTGTTAGGCAAGCCTCTTTTCTCTAATTCCTTTAGAACGTGTACACCAAAGCCATCATCACCAATGAGCAAATTCCCACAGCCGAGCACTTGTATTTTCATTATCAAGCCTCATATGTGATGTCACTTGTGATTGTAGACGTTAAATTTTTAGCCTCAAGTTATGTTGTATGCCCGATCCTAAGGGGTTATCTC
>JAUWXC010000095.1 GCA_030616565.1 Methanocellales archaeon
CAAGAATTGGTGGAAGTTCTAACGAGGGAAGCGCCACAGCAGACCCTCGAATTGGAAAGATATGGAGCATGCTTCGATCGAACCGATGATGGAAGGATTCTCCAAAGAATCGAGAGCGGCGCGACTTATCACAGAACATGCATGGCCGGGGATCGAACTGGTCATGAAATGATGAAAACATTAATCAACGAGGTGCTCCGTCAAGAAGTAGAGGTCTTGGATGAGGTATTTATCTCCAATTTAATCTTGCAAGATGGCAAGGTGGTCGGCGCAACGGGGATCGACATGCGCACGGGCGAATTCCTCCTCTTTAAAGCTAAAGCAACAATCCTGGCAACAGGGGGTGCGGGTCGAGTGTACAGGGTTACTAGCAATTCACTTCAATCCACTGGAGATGGTCAAGCGATGGCATTTAGGATCGGAGCCGAGCTAGTAGACATGGAGCAATATCAATTTCACCCTACTGGAATGGTTTATCCAGAATCAGTAAGGGGGGTGCTCGTCTCGGAGGGTGTTAGAGGCGATGGCGGTCAGCTCTTTAATACAAAAGGCGAACGTTTCATGCAGAGATATGATCCAGAGCGAATGGAGCTCTCCACGAGAGACGTTGTCTCAAGGGCGATCACCACGGAGATACGTGAGGGCAGAGGTACCGAGCATTGGGGCGTGTATTTGGATATTTCCCATATTCCCGCAGAGCGAATAGAGCACAGGTTGCCTACCATATTAAGCCAATTTCTTAGAGCGGGCGTTGATATTCGCAAGGAGCCGATGGAAGTTGCACCTCCAGCCCATTTTTGCGTAGGGGGGATCAAGACAGATGTGAATGCCGCCACTACGATTCCAGGCCTCTATGCCGCAGGAGAAGTCGCGGGTGGTATTCACGGGGGTAACAGGCTTGGAGCCAATTCATTTCCTGAGTTACTAGTGTTTGGCGCGCGTGCAGGTCAACATGCGGCTCGTTACGCTAAAAAAGTCAACAAGGTGAAAATATACCGAAATACGGTACTGCAGGAGTACGAGCGCGTTTTAGCACCAATTGAACGGAAGAATGGCGCTAATCCAATAAACGTGCACAAAAAGATCCAAAAAATAATGGAAGGAAAAGTGGGCTTGTTCAGAGATGCTGATAGTTTAGAATATGCCGTTTCTGAACTCGCGGTTATAAAGCAAAGGGAACTTCCAATGCTCTATGTGAAATCTGTCAAAAGGTACAACTACGGTTGGATCCACGCTTTAAAAATCTGGAACATGGTCGATTTCTGCGACATGGTCGCAAGATCGGCTCTAACGAGGGGGGAAAGTCGTGGTTGCCATTACAGGACGGACTTTCCAAGCAGAAATGACGAAAAATGGTTGAAGAACATTGTTATTAAGAATGAGGGAGGAGAGCTAAAAATCATCACGCGCCCGATCGTTATGACAATATTAAAACCATAGGGGGTGAAGGGGTGGAGGAAGAAAAAGTTGTTGCTAAAATTTTCAGATATAATCCTAAGGTAGATGAGGTCCCTTACTTTGAGTCTTATGAGGTACCAAAGCAACCTGGGATGAGGGTGCTCGATGTCTTAAATTATATTTACGAAAATTATGATAGCTCAATAGGATATCGTTGGGGATGCAGGAATGCGCAATGCGGAAGTTGCGGAGTTCTTGTCAATGGAAAGCCGTCCCTAGCCTGTGAGCGAGAAGTCACCAACTCTGTCAAAATAGAACCATTACCTTTGTTTCCAGTGATCAGGGATCTGGTAGTCGATTTTGATAAGATCAATGAGAGAAAAACAAGGATTAGGCCTTTTTTGGAGCGATTAGGTGTCAGACAGGGGCAAGACATAATTTCAATCGAGGAAGCCAATAGAATCCATGAAGTGAGGAAGTGCATAGACTGTGCCATTTGTACCGCAGCTTGTCCGTCCGTTAGAGCATCTTGGAGCGAATTTGCACCCCCATCCATCTTCTGCGATCTCGCAGCGTTGAATCTTGACAAGAGAGACTCAATTGACAGGGTAAAGTTGGCCTTTTTAGAGGGGCTGTATAACTGCACAATGTGTCTGAAATGCGCAGAGGTTTGTCCTCTTCGCATCGATATTCCCCAGAAGGCTATAAGATTCTTGAGGGAAAAAGCAGTTGCTGGGGGCATCGGGCCACTAGAATCGCAAAAGGAGCTGACTCGTGCATTCGACAAGACGGGCAAAGCCTTCATATCGGAGGAGACTCCCTTGTCCGATCAATTGCCGAATGTAATAACGCCCTCAGATCCACCCATTGGCAAAGTAGGACTTTTTTTGGGTTGCATGATTGATCTAAAAATGCACACCATTGGAAAAGATGCCATAGAAGTGCTCAAAAGGATTGGATTTGAGGTTGTAGTGCCAAAGAAACAGGTCTGTTGTGGTCATCTCTTTTTGCAGATTGGGCTATCTAAAATTGTTAAAGAAAAAATGATTCGACAAAATGTTGAAATATTCGAGAATGCAGGAGTTAATACTGTGATAACGCCATGCGCAATGTGCGGGGCGACGCTTAAGGTAGAATATCCAAGTATGTACGAAGAACTCGAAGGTCGAAAACCTAGATTTGAAGTTAAGGACATCACTGAGTTTTTATGGGAAATGAAAGATCGCCTGCATTTAACTTCTAAGCTGGATGAAACTGTGACTTATCACGATCCCTGTCAACTGAAAAGAGGTCAGAATATCTCTGAGCAGCCGAGAAACCTGATCAAGCTTGTGCCGGGCATAAAGTTGGTCGAGATGGAAGGGGCTGACGAATGTTGTGGCGCAGGTGGCGGAGTTATATTCGGTAATCCCCGACTCGCTACTGCCATAGCAAAGAGAAAAGTCAAGGCGATTAGTGCGACAAAAGCGAGTCTTGTGACAACAGCATGCCCTTTTGGCCTAGAACACATTAGAAAAGCTATGTATGATGAGGAAATAAAAGACAAAAAGCTTTTACATGTTGTCAGTCTATTAAATATGGCTCTAAAAAGTTGAAGTTTAGGAGGTGTTATGATGAGAAAATACATAATTGAGGATGTAAAGTGCAGAAAAATAGTGGATTCTCGGGGTGAAACCTCCATAGAAGTGGATGTGAAAGTTAAGGAGGGCATGGGTAGGGCATCAGCCCCGCTAGGAGCTCCGGGAAGTCGCGGGTTATTTGAACCCCATGCCTATCCTGAAGGAGGGCTAGGTGAGGCAATAAAACTGGTAAATGATTTTATAGCGCCCAAACTAAAAGGAATGGATGCAAGCGACCAAGAGTCTATAGATGATGTGCTTAGGAAATTAGATGGTACCCCTAACTTTGCCAAAATAGGAGGGAACACGGCAACTGTTATTTCAATAGCTGTCGCGAAGGCGGCGGCATGTGTCCTTGGCCTGCCGCTTTATCGGTATTTAGGCAATCCTTTTGCGTCGGAATTATCAAATCTGATAGGCAATACGATAGGTGGTGGTCCGCATGCTAGGATCGGAAAGGCGCCGGACATGCAAGAACATCAAGTTATACCGATCGGAGCAAAGACGATGGCTGATGCCGTCTTCGCATGCGTGAAAGTTCATAGGAAGGCAAATGAGTTTTGCGCGAAAAAGTTCCCAGATTTTACAGGAG
>JAUWXC010000021.1 GCA_030616565.1 Methanocellales archaeon
AATACGTACGCTAGAAGTACGCCTCCTACCCCCCTCTTCTTGGCCTCTTGATGGGACATGATTCCTTCGGGAGTGGAGAGTATGAGGACTCCAAAATCTCTTGCTGGTAAATATCTCTTTTCCCATTTTTCAAATTCGCCTTTTTTAATATGATATCGCGGTTTTACAGCCCCACATTTGTTGATTTTGCCATGTAATTTGACTGTAAATTTCCCTCCTTTGTCATCGATGAACTCAAATTCGTCGATGTATCCTTCGTCCTTCATGACATTGAGGATGTTGCCAATTGGCTTCGATGCTGGGTGTATTATGCACTCGGGCTTCCCTGCGTATTCGGCGTTTTTGATTACTGTCAATGCATTTGCAATCGAATCCACTAACGTCATCAAATCTCCTCAATATTTTTTAAACCCCATATCACGTGCTGTCTCTCTAAAGCACTGACGGCATAGATAGATACCGTATTTTCTCACCAGTCCTTGTTTTCTTCCGCATCTTTTGCAGGAGTGCGCACCTCGCCCGAATTTCTTGTCCGTCATACTACCTCTACCCCAAACTCTTCTTTCAGAAAGACGATCGCATCCTCTTTGGACAATCTGTGGCAGCGGGGTATTTTTCGCAATCCAATCTTCCGTTCCTCAACTCTGTGTCCCGGTCGTTTGAGGACAACAGTAACGTCCATGCCAAATATCCCCACTTCGGGGTCATACTGCATATTTGGGAAGTCGGTATGCTCCTCAATACCAAATGAGAAATTGCCGTTTTTATCGAACTGGGTTTTATCCAGCTTATTATCCTTTATCGCAAGTGCGGATTGCAAGAATTTCTTTGCTACATCTTTCCTGAGCGTTACCTTACATCCAACAGGCTCTCCTTTTTTGATCTCGAATGTAGGTCTCGTTTTCTTTGCGATTGTCCTAACCGGTTTTTGTCCCGTTATTTTCGTTATGATGTCTTCAGCGTTGAGTAATTTCTGCCCTCCTTCTCCCAAACTTATATTGATCGTGACTTTGTCGATTTTAGGACGCCTCATATCTGTCATTTACTCCCCCAGTTCAATCGCTGGCTTTTTGGTGCCGACGACACAAACGTAGTCTTCTATAACCTCAAACTCCTTATCATTCTCCATAATCACCATGTTTGGTTGCGAACTTCTGAGCAGCTTCAACTCCTTAATCGTCCCGACCTCTCCCAAGTGCCGTCCACCGGTGACCATTGCTAGATTACCGGGTTTACATTCCAGGCGTTGTTTTATCTTTCGTTGCGGTAATTCGAGCACGATAGAATCGCCGGGTCGATACTCATTGGTGGCGATGACGTTTGAGCCATCATGTAAGTTAATCAGGACTTTTCCGCCTTTGATTATGGTCTTATTATCGACCCTGCATAATTTTAGGGTCGAATCCTTAATAGGGAGGGGTATAAACCGCCTTTTTGAATCGAATACTACCCTGTAATGTTTTTTGATGGCAGGAATCGAGATTACGTCGAAGATTCCCACGGGAAATCGATGATCTCGTCTGACCACGCCATCTACGAGTACCTGCCCATCATTTAGCATGTGCTTGACTTCTTTGATATTATCTCCAAGTTTTAATACATCGCGCAGTATGATGGCAAGCGGTATACACGTCTTGTGGGGGCCAGGTCTTGGTGTGACGACCCATTTGTGGGCCTTCCTGGCTATTGGCCAAGCAGTGTGCGCTGAAATTCTTTTTCGATGCATATCTCTACCTACCTCTTTAAGCACTCCTCTCTACGTCTATCCTTGAGGTATAATTTGGTGATTTGAACATTTGACGGGCGAATCGGGCGTGCTACCTCAGAGTCATCTGCCTTTTTGACGGTGACACCATCGACGGTTATGACTCCCCGCCTAAGGTCAACGCTCTGGACCTTTCCTTCTGTGCCAGCGTGATCACCTCTCATCACTTTCACAGTATCGCCCTTGACCACGCGAGCATTTCGCTTGGAGTATTTCCCTCCGAGCTCTCTGCTGAGAGGTGCTCTCAAGAATTTCTGTCGCCTGTGCAATGGTGCTTTCGCCCGTTCCCTGCGCTGTTTCCTTGGTTGTGCTGATGTCATTCTTCTTGCCTCACACGATCATCGTTGCTGCAGACGCGATCTTGGAAAATCTCTCTGCCGCCTCCCTAGCTACTGGACCTTTGATCTCGGTCCCTTTTGGCTCACCTTTTTCATCGGTAAGCACGGCCGCATTGTCCTCAAATTTTACCCTGATGCCACTTGGGCGCCTAAATTCCTTTTTCTGTCTGATGACCACCGCATGGAAAATCTGTTTCCTCACCTCAGGTGACCCCTTTTTAACGGAAACCACGACCAAGTCCCCTATACCAGCCTTGGGATATCGCCTTTTTACGCCTCTATAACCCTTAACGGCCATTATCTGTAATATCCTCGCACCAGTATTATCCGCACACTCGAGCAAAGTGCCAGTGTGCACGGAACGTGGAATCTTGGCTTTATGTCCTTTCATTTTTTTCTAACCTCAATTATCACGAACTTCTTCGTCTTGCTCAGCGGACGACACTCTGCTATCTTGACCACATCTCCTTCCTTTGCGTCTATGCAGGGTGGATTGTGCGCATGAATTTTTGACCGCTTCTTCTCATATTTCCCATACTTGGGGATCCATCTGGTGAACTCCCGCTGGACAACTGCCGTTTTGTCCATTTTAGAACTCACGACCCTCCCCCCCAAGATCTGTCCACGTACGGGCAGCGTGCCGTGAAACGGACAGTTTGTATCAGAGCATTCATTTTTTGGTGCTGTTACATCCAGTCCAATGTCCCTTGCCATGCCTCAACCTCGAATCCTGTTTTCTGGCTGTGAAAGTAATAATTCGCCATCGACCTTGACTTTAGCTTCAGGCAGAGTAAACACAAAGCTCGCACTCGCTTTTGCCACCTTTTTCTCCTTGCCATCATGCTCAATGGTGATCATATTCCGCGTTTCATCGATGACATTTCCTTTAATCCCGACCAGACTTGGATTTGTGCTCTCAACAATCTTGACGGGAAGCCCAATCAGTTCGTGATGGATCAGGTTTTTCGGTGTAATTTTCATTTTACTTCTCCTAACTCTCGTTGGATGGTTTTAATTCTGGCAATGGTGCGTCGTATTTCCCTAATTCTACCGGGGTTTTCCGGTGCACCGCCAGCAGAAGCCATTGCCCTCTCCCTGATAAGGTCGCTGCTAAGCGTCGTTATCTGCTCTTTCCTCTCTCCTGGCGTCATTTTTCTTATCTCGTCAAGCCTTAGAATTGCCATTACTCGTCTCCTTGGTTTTTTTTCTTGCTTTTTGTTTTAGGTGATTTTTCCTTGGATTTTTCGCTCTCTTCCTTAGCTTTCTTGGTTTTCTTTTCCTTGGGGGGCTTCTTCTCTGGTTTTGCTTCTTCCTTGACTTTCTTTGGCTTTTCCGCTTTAGTTACCTCTTCTTTTTTGACTTCTTCCTTAGCTTCTTCAACTTTCTCCTCGACTTTTTCTTCTTTTGGCTTTACTTCCTCTGGTTTTTCCTTCTTTTCAGCCTCAACCTCTTCTGACGGAGCCTCTACAATCTTGAAGTCATCCGGCAGTTCAACATCCGGCGGGACGATTCTAACCTTCACGCCAAGGACACCCGACTTTTTGGTCGCGGTGGCAAAGCCCTCATCGACGATTCTCTCAACCGCTTCTCCGGCATGTTTGATGTATCCAGCCAATAATTTCTGCGTTCTTTTTCTTGGACCCGTCAGCTTTCCGGAGATTATAATCTCGCAGCCAAGCGCCCCAGCATTCATTATTCGTTGCAGTGTAGAATGACCAGCTTTTCTGAAGTACCATCCTCTCTCCAGTGCATTTGCCAGGCGGGCCGCCATCATCTGTGCGTTTAGTTCAGGTTTTGTGACCTCTTGTACATCGATCTGGGGATTATCCATCTGGAATCTGGTGTCCAGCTCTTTGGTCAGCTCATTTATGGTTCTTCCACCTTTTCCGATGACCATCCCCGGTTTTTCTGCATAAATCGTGATCTGCGTACCCATGGGCGTCCTAGTGATCTTCATTCCCCCATAGCCGACTCTCTCCAGTTTTTTGGCAAAGTACTCTTGTAATTGGGATCTCTTCAGGCCTTCTCGAACGAATTTCTTTTCGATGGCCATTACTCCACCTCTTCTATGATGAGTTCGACCGTTACGGTCTCGGTATCTTTGGAAGTCGCCCTTCCCATCGCCCTGGGCATCATTCCTGGAATTACGCGCCCTTTCTTGATAGCGATGTGTTTAATTTTCATACGCTCTGGATCTAGCCCTTTGTACTCAGCGTTACTTCTGGCATTGACGATGAGCTTGAGCATTTCAGTGGCAGCCTTTTTTGGATACCGTCCAGCATACCATCTGTCCAGTCCCCTTTTGTGGCCAACATTTCTCTTGTGCCGTTTGAATGGTACTACCCTCTTCATGGCGATGACATCCTCTAAGAAGGACTTTGCCTCGGTTATGTGCATCCCTCTCAGTTCCCTGCATATTTCCAATGCGTGTTTTGGCGAGATGTGCACCTCATAAATCATGGCCTTTGCCATTTTATCGGCTTCCGCCTCCATGGAGTAATCAACCCTTGACATGTTATCACTTCAACGGCACGTACTTGCTTGACTTAGTCGCACCTATACCAGCACTTCCGTGCACCACCTTTTTTCGCGTTAGCGCAAACTCTCCCAGATGATGTCCGATCATCTCTGGCTGAATTTTTACTCTGACGAACTGCTTGCCATCGTGTACCTCAAATTCTAAGCCAACCATCTCTGGTAGTATGATCATATCCCGCAGATGCGTTCTGATTACGGATTCACTCTTCTTGATGCGCGCTAACAATTTCTTGTGCGTTTCCGGCAGTCCTCGCTTGATGGCCCTGCGCGCCTTCGTCGGCAGCAGCTCAGCAATTTCCTCCAGCCTCATATTTTTCAGTTCATCAAGGGTATGTCCCCTGTATGTGAACGCCTCTTTTCTCTTGGGCAACTTAGTTTCGACAGCCATATCATCACCTCTTCCGTTTTCCGGTTCTTCGTGCCCCTATGGATCCAACCTTTCTCCCCGGGGGGGCACCCTTGCCCACAGTTTTTGGCTTTCCGGGATGTTGCTTACCTCCACCGCCGAACGGATGATCCACCGCATTCATCGCGACACCTCTCACCCTTGGGTATTTCCCTGCCCGCGCCTTCATTTTGTGATATTTTTTACCCGCTTTGAGGAATGGTTTATCTGTCCGACCTCCGCCTGCGACAACGCCGATTGTGGCTCTGCATTTGGGGTCTAACCACTTAGTCTTGCCGCTTGGTAGTTGGACTACGGTTTTATGAAGGTCATGAGCGACGAGAACCGCATATGTGCCTGACGATCTTGCGAAAGAACCGCCACCTCCTGGTCTGGTCTCCACGTTGCATATAAGCGTCCCTTCAGGAATCTCTGCCATGGGCAACGTGTTGCCAGGCTTGATTTCTGCAGATATGCCGCACGCGATGACATCGCCAACTGCGACGCCCTCTGGTATGAGAATGTATTGCTTATCGCCGTTTTCAAACCTGACCTTGGCGATTGGTGCACTTCTGGCAGGGTCGTGCTCTATGCTGATAACCTCGCCCTTGACGGTTTCATCAGCACCCGTCTTTGGGTGTTTGAGCTCTGCCTTGTATTTGTGGGATGGTGCCCTATATGTTGGCGTTCCTTTCCCCCTTCGTTGAGATTTGATCCTTTTCCCCATCTTTGCCTCACTAGAATATTCCCAATCTACTCGCAATCTCCTCGGCTGAATCTTCTGGCGATAGCGTGACTATTGCCTTTTTCCGTCCTTTTGTCGTCATCATCGTCCTGACACTGATAACTGTGACATCGTACAGTCTCTCAATTTCTTTCTTGATCTGCTCTTTTGTCGCATTGACATCAACCAGAAATTGAAGTTTATTCTCAGTACCCATCTGGATGGTTGCCTTTTCTGTTATGAACGGATGCCTGATCACCGTCATCTGAACGCACCCTCCAGTTTGGATAGCGCACCCTTCGTCCAGATCGTTAGCCTGCCGGGTTGCGCGCCTGGCGCCAGCAACTCCGCATTTAGCTGGTTTACTGTCACCACATCTACTCCAGGCAGATTGCATGCCGCTCTAAAAATACCCTTATCTTCAGAAACTACGATCAGAAGACTCTTTTTGCGCTTATACTTTCTTCCTCTCATCTTGCCCTTGCCTGCCCGGATCTTCTTTCCCCCCTTGGCCCTGAGGACATCGTCCCACAGTTTGGCGGTTTGCAGAAATCCTATCACATCGGACGTTTTTGTCATTTTTTCTAAAGAATTCTCGACGATGAGCGGCACCTTTGCCCCGAATTTGTGCCTCCTGCCCTTGACCAGCTCGGCGTTAGCGGTTGCCGCGATTGCAGACCGTATGGCTTTTCTCCGCTCCTTTACGTTAATCTTCTCGGAGAGGATTTTTTGGGGCTTGGGTGGGTGCGCTCCACGCCCACCTACTGCTTGCGGTACTCTGGCAACTCTGCTACCGCCCTTGATTCGTGGCGCTCTGGAGACGCCTCTGCCGGTACCCCATCCTTCAGCTGACGTTCGCATTCCTGCGTATATGTCTGGACCGTAAGGCTGCAACCTGTTGGCTTGCGCCGCAAGGACCGCCCTTTTTATCAAGTCAGGTCTGTATTCTTCATCGAAGACCTCTGGCAGTTCCACCTTGCCCTTGACTTTTCCCGATAAACCTATGAGTTGCGCCTTCATGATCATCATCCTTGTTTGGATTCTAAGCTGATATGTCTGATTTCCGGGGCGCCTTTTGGCACCATTTTCGGTCTGATTGCCGACCTCATCCTGATCAAGCGCTTTGCAGGACCCGGAACAGTTCCCTTGAGCAATACAAACCTGTTCTTGATAACGCCGTAGTTCAAGAAGCCTCCCTTTGGTGTGATCGTATCTCCATCCGAACCTATCTGCAGGATGCGTTTGTTAAATTCAGTCCGTTGATGATAACCGGTTTGCCCTAGCTGTGGCACCCGCCAGCTTACTTTAGCAGGATGCCATGGTCCCAGCGTTCCGATGTGTCTCTTTTTCCCTGTTCTCGCGTGTTTGCGCTTTTGAACCTGCACTCCCCACCTTTTCACAGGACCCTGAGTTCCTTTGCCCGTTGTGATGGCTGCCACGTCCACGAGCTCTCCATCATTGAAAACATCTGATACATCTATTTCCTTGCCCAGGATATTCTTCGCATATTCAAACCTGACGGAAACATCCCCCCCACCTATGCGGTTTTCCATCATATCCGGCTTTTTCTTGGGAATGCCCCTTACATTCTTGGGCAGTGTGTAGGTCAATATTCGGACATCATCTACCGTACCCTTAGATATTAACTCGCTGATGCGCTTTAGCGCCGCCCCTGTATCATGCTTCTTGGGCAGTGGTAGCGATTTACTAAGCTCTGGGTCAAGTTTTTTTGCCCATGCCTCTGCTACGGATTTGGTGCCATACGGCGTACGAGAATAAACCCGAATAGCTGCTACTTTCATGGCAGGCGTCTCGATGACCGTGGCTGGAACCGAGATTCCCATACCCTCTGTGAGGCTATGCGGTCTGTCATCTACAATCATCAGATGGGTCATTCCGACTTTGTAACCGGCAAATCCCTGTACCTTCGGTTCACCTTCACCCTCTGGCCAAGACCCGAATTTTGCTACGGGCGATTTTGCCCTCTTTCTCGGGCTAAATGCCAGAGAGCCTTTTCTCGGGCTGTGTCTTTTTACCATTTTCGCTCCATTATCTGACCAAGTTTAATATCGACAGGGTTGCAAATACTGCCTCTTCTGTTCTAACGGTGGCAGTTCCCTGATCTGGTATGGTGTTGATGAGGTAGTCCGCAAGGTCGGAAAGCGTGCAACCTTCCTCGTGCAGGATATCCTCGATTCCCCTTGTGGGAGAACCAAACGCGACTGAGACGCTTTCTTTCATCGCTTTTTGCAATTGGGCAAGTAATCGCTCATCTACGATGTTACCCTTTCTCGATGTTGCAATTACCAATGACTGCGCTTTGAGCGTCTCGCCCAGCGCTCCTGCAACCTCGGTTTGATATCCCCAGTACTGGGGGATTTGACGTCTATCCCACAGCTCAACTTGCAGGGGTCTTCGCGAAAAGATCCTGACGGTCACGCGCTCTCCCTTGCGCACCGTTCTATCAGCACGCAACGGAACCGGGCCTTCTGTGCCAATATCGACCCAAGCGCCTTCGTCAGATCCGACCACGACTCCTTCTCGATATTCTCCTACTTCAGGAGATGAACGCAGTGGATGGTGGGGTGTCCGTAGCGGCGGAATCACTCCTGCATACTTAAGCTCGTCCATCAAAGGGAAGAGGTGTTTTCTCAGATATTGCGGCGTTTCCGCGTATCTGAGCACCAGATCGATGAATTTGCTGTCATCGTATTGCGGGTCTCTGTATATGATGATTCTGTCCACCCTGAAAATGGACGCCGCCCTGGCGATTTGTCCCACTTTGTAGGTTTTGATTCGCTGATCCTTGCTCTCAGACGTCAAGGATGATGGTATTATTACCGACAGATAACCGCTGCGCATCTCGTGTTTCCTCATAGATTGGACTATTCTTATATAAAGGTTGCCTGTGATAAGTTTTGTGTGCGAATATGAAAAAATTCGAGTTTCTGGATTTTGCGACGGCGGATGTTTGCTTCAGGGCATATGGCGCAACGCTGGATGAATTATTTGCCAATGCCGCCCTTGCGATGTTTGAGGTCATGGTGGAAACGAAGAACGTCGAGCCAAAAATTGTGAGGGAAATCGAAGTTAAGGGTGAGGACCTGCAGTCGTTGATGTTCTGTTGGCTGAACGAGTTGCTCTTTTACGTCGACTCCGAAGGCTTGGTGTTTGCCAAATTCGATGTTAAGGTCGACGAAACCCAGATGGAGTTACGTGCGAAGATATTCGGCGAACCCATCGACGCCGAAAAGCACAAGCCAAAGATAGATGTCAAGGCTTGCACGTATCACAAGATGGGGGTCGAGAAGCACGCTGGAAAATGGATGGCGCAGGTGATCGTCGATGTGTGATGTGGCGAAGGTGGAAAAGAGGAAATGTCCAAACTGCGGCGCAAGCTTGGAATTCGTCCTCGACGAGTGGATGTGCGCGGAGTGCGAATATCACGAGGAGGCGCCGAAGAAGGATGTGAAAGGGTCGTTTAGGTGAAGTCTAGACCCACAGTCCACTTATCACCGTTTGGGAAAACATAATTAATGAGATAAACTATACTTAATAATGGTATGAGAGAAAGATCGTCTATATCAAAAGTAAAAAAAGAAAAGATCTTTGGCGTGTTTCTCAAATATGTCAATACCATAATTCTAAAAGCAACGTATACAGCAATTATTTTCATCGCTATAATTTTCTTCGCGAGTTTGGTTTACCGCCCACTTTACGATTACATAAATTTTTTTAATTTAAGCGGTACTGCGTGGTTTATATATCTTGTCTTATTGTCTTTCTCCCTAACATTTGTTTCTGATGTTGCTAAACAAATTCGTAAAAAGGTACATGATTATTTTTTTGAAAAGAC
>JAUWXC010000103.1 GCA_030616565.1 Methanocellales archaeon
CACCAAGCGCGAGGATGAGATAACTCAAACCGTGAAGCACTGCTGGAGTTATCAACTCTGGAAAAGCGACCAGATTGAGACTGCCCAAGAAAAAACCACCGAGGACTAATAACACCACGCCGATAAATACATAAACTGAAGATTTTATTTTGGTGACAATGATGCTTGACTTTTTCACTTTTCCGATTTCTTTGGGCATTTCTCGGATTTCTTGCTTCTGGGTCTCCTCCAGCTTTTTCCTGAGACGTTCTGCCTTGACCTCCTTAAACTGCTCCTTGAGCCGTTCCATCTTTATTTCTTCAAATTCTCGCCTCAGGCGCTCGACCTCTTCATCTGTCTTTGGCTGAATTTCTGCCATTTATACCCTACTCATACCTAACTGCTTCAATAGGACTCATCTTCGCTGCTTTTCTCGCCGGATATAGACCTGATACAACCCCCACCAAGATCGCGACGAGTATACTGCCGATCGCGACGGTTGGAGTTACGATGGCTGGCATGTCCATTCCCATATATGCGCTGGCTATCATGCCTATCGCCTTGGCAACAATGGTTCCCAATATACACCCTAATATACCACCTATCATGCTGATCATCCCTGCCTCCACCAAAAATAAGAACATGACGTTTCTATTGGTGGCGCCGATCGCCTTCATGATTCCTATCTCATGGGTGCGCTCCATCACGGACATCAGCATGGTGTTCATGATACCTATGCATCCCACGGCTAGTGCGATGGATGCGATGCCGACCAGCACGACCTGGACTATCGTGAAAACGGTTCCTATTTGTTCTAGCATTGTGGACATCGACATCGCCTCGGTGAAACCCTCCAAGTTGTGGTTTTCATCTATCTTTTCTTCGATCTCCTCGGCGATTTCTTCGGCCCTATCTATATCGCGGATCTTGACCAGTAGCATCGATACCTCATCCGTTCCCAAAACGTCTTGGGCAGATTTCGTCGTGAGAAATATGGTAGGGTCTATGTCTGCAGAAGCCATCATACTAGCTTTTTCGAAGATGCCAACGACCACGAACTCCGACTCGTTGATCGTTATGCGATCGTTGAGACCTATGTCATTTTCGAAGTACTCGTGCGCAACGTTGTACCCGATCGTGCATCCCTTGTAATCCCTCTCGCGTATCCATCGTCCCTCTTGGAACACAACGTACTCTCCATACCACTCCTGCAGGTCGCGTGGGTCGGCACCCATTATCTGGACCGGCATGCGCTCGCCTCTGTATTCGACCTCGACCATTTTATACATTAGAGGCGCTATATTTTTGACGCCACTAATCCTGCTCACATCTTCAATGTCCCTTTCCGTGAAGGCACCCAGCTCGACATAACCTAACCCTGGGATTAGCTTCCCGGGCATGACAGATATGGTGTCAGCAAAGCTGACAAGTTCCTCTGTTATCGCATACTGCATGCCATACCCTACTGCTATCAGTGAGATTATCGCTGCTATACCTACGGCTATACCCAAAAGGGTTAACAGGGAGCGGGTTTTACGCCCCTTTATATTTCTATATGCCAGGATAATGCCATCCATGCCGATCATTTTTCATTCCTCAGGGCACCATCTCTCATATTGATAATTCTGTGCGCTCGCGCAGCAATTTCTGGGTCGTGTGTCACGATGATGAGCGTTTCACCTTTTTTGTTTAATTTCTCTAAAAAGTCCATTATCACATTGCCGGACGTCGTATCCAGATTGCCAGTCGGCTCATCGCCAAGAATTACAGGAGGGTTGTTTGCGAGTGCTCTTGCAATTGAAACTCGCTGCTGTTCCCCTCCAGATAGCTCGAATGGTTTGTGATTTACCCTGTCCGACAGACCAAGAATCCCCAGCAACTCCTCTGCTCGTTTGACTCTCTTACTTCGTTCGAGTCCAGTGAACATCATCGGAAACGCGACATTTTCCAGTGCAGAGAGCGTATGAATCAAGTTGAACATCTGAAAGATGAATCCTATTTTCTCTCTACGAATTTTCGCCAGCTCGTCATCATTAAGTGTTGATGTATCGGTGCCGTCGATAAAAATATTGCCACTTGTCGGGTGATCCAGGCAGCCTATCATGTTCAGCAAGGTTGACTTCCCAGAGCCGGAAGGTCCCTGTATGGCTACAAAGTCTCCCTTGTTTATCTCCAGATTAACATCTTTGAGCGCTGGTACCTCTATTTCGCCCATTCTGTAGGTTTTTGTCAGCTCAACGGTGCGAATCATTGTGCTCATATTTTAGCGCCTGCGCCGATATACGTAATATCCAACGGCTGAGACAGCGATGACGACGATGATCGACAGGGACGTTAATGGCAGCTCTGTGGAAACATCAACGACATCGACAGACACTGTATATGCCCCAGATTCATGAAATCCTCTGCCATCCTTGTACGTCACTCTAAAGCCGATGTTATGAGTTCCGAGTGTTAAGTCTGATGTGTCAACGTCAAAGTTGGCTGAAAATACGTCATCTGGCTCCATCGTGCCTATGAACACCTCTGAGGGTGTAAAGCGCCCGTCTGTTATGGGAACGACACTGACACCCGTAATGTCGCTTGATCTTGCATTTACAACATCCAACTCAATCCTAGCGGTATCGCCCTTTGCAACCGATGTTGGGTATTCGGCCAATATCAGCTTAACTCCAGAGCCTTCTCCTACATCTATAGAGCACGTTAGACTTTCAGAATGGGGGTTATCGCCATTTTTGTATGTTAGCACAAAGGTAACGTCTTTTTTGCCTAGAGAAGTTGGATGCAAGGTAAACGTGGCAGTAGACTGCTCATCTGGCTTCATTGCACCCAAGAAAATCTCGGCAGGAGTGAACTCGATGCCATCTGCTGTTGGGGCTATGACCGTGCTGTTAATCGAATTCGGTCTTTTGTTTGCGATGATTAGCTTCACCTCGGATGTGTCGTCTTTCAAAATTACCGATGGTACGTCAGATGCCACAAGAGACACACTCGAGCTGTCGACTTTTACCGGAATCGGATATTTGGCGCTTCTTCCACCCAGAACATCGATCCAGACTTCCGGGAAGTATGTATCCTCCTTGGCAGGAGCTTCTATTGTGAATGTGATTGTGATACTCTGGCCAGGTCCAAGTTCGCCAACGTTTCTGTAGTTGCCGCTAAGAACGGTCAGCCCGTTGCCGAACAGGTATATACTCTGAATATCCGCGTTGATTGTTGTAGTAGTGGTTGTGGTAGTACCGCTCCCTCCTAGCGTGTATGTACTCGTATCCACCTGTGTTGCTGTTGCTGCCGTATTTGTTATCGTGATCTTGATCGTGCCAATGTCACCCGGCATTAACACCTCTGGATTTATTTGATAGTTCGTGACCACAACGGTGGGAGTATCTGCTGCTACGATTGCTGGTATG
>JAUWXC010000036.1 GCA_030616565.1 Methanocellales archaeon
CCAAATCCTTCGACAGAGGCATGGTATTATCGCTAAAGCGCTGGACGCAAAATCGTTTGGAGTAATAGTCAGCACCAAGAGATTCCAGATGAGGTTGGACTTGGCAGAGGCGTTATGTCAAAAAGCCAAAGAAAGAAATCTCGATGCGCACACGATCTTTATGAATGAGGTCACACCTGAGCGATTAGCCCTATTCAAGGTGGACGCATTCGTCAACACCGCCTGCCCGAGGATTGCAATCGACGACGTTGCGCTGTTCAAGAAGCCAGTACTCACGCCCATCGAGTTCGAGATAATTCTGGGCAAGCGGGACTGGAGCGAGATCAAGTTTGATGAGATTCTTGGTGAGGCACGATGAAGAAAAAGCAACTCGAAATCATCTTGGAAAGGGTTCAGGGTTTTTCCAGACCGGATGTGCGCAGGGAGCAATATTTAACGCCCGCGCCCATCGCCGCCGAATTGCTTCATTTTGCTCACATGAGGGGCGATCTCAGCGGCATGGTGTACGACCTTGGATGCGGCACTGGCATTCTCGCCATAGGTGCGAAGTTGCTGGGAGCAGAAAGGGTTATAGGGGTGGACAGTGATTTAGGAGCGCTGCATATCGCAAAAATAAATACAAAAAACCTTGGAGTTGATGTTGAATTCATCTGCTGTGATGTGAGAGACTTTACAACCCGTGTGCAAGAGGGCGTCAACCCCACGGTGATAATGAATCCACCCTTTGGGGCGCAGATAAAAGGGAGCGATCGACCATTCCTGCGAAAGGCGCTGGAGATTGGGGAGACTGTCCACTCACTTCATAACGCTGGTAGTATGGAGTTCATCAGCAAGTACATCCAGCCCTATGGCATCATAACCGATTGCGTTGGGATGGGATTTCCGATGAAGCGAACGTTTGGATTCCACAAAAAAGATATAGAAACGGTGAATGTAGAATTATACAGACTTGAGAGGAGAGAAAAGGATGCAAGAAACAAAGAGTGACTTTGTCCTGCCTGGCGATTTTATCGGAACTTCCGAAGAATTTCTTCCAGGTTCAGGCACTTACGAGGCCGATGGAAATGTCTATGCGGCGACCGTTGGCACTGTTCAGGTCAATCCAAAAGAGAAAAGTGTATCAATCCTGCCCAGGACGGATGTGCCCCCAATCCCAAAAGTGGGAGATATCGTTATAGGACGCGTTTCAGACATTAAAGGCTCAATCGCCCTTGTGGATATTGCACGCATCAAGGGCCAGGAAGACAGAGAGATCGCCACTCCCGAGCAGGGGGCGATTCACATTTCCAATGTGAAAAATGCATATGTCAGGGATCTTACCTATGAGTTCGGCTACCAGGATATCGTAAGGGCCAAGGTGATCGACGCCAAGACCTTGCGACTCAGCACTGATGGCAGGGATCTAGGCGCCATCAAGGCCTTTTGTTCTAAGTGCACAACCGCGTTAAAAAGGAAGGACGACAAACTTGAGTGCCCGAAGTGCAAGCGTATGGAAACGCGAAAAATTGCAGAGGATTACGGCTCCGGGACTGTTTAGGTGGGATAATTAATGGGCGAAATAAAAATCTTGAGGAAAACGAAGCACGAGCTCGAGCTGGAGCTTAAGGGTGAGGATCATACGTTCTTGAACGCGCTGAAGTCAGCACTTCTTCAAAATGAAGGGGTGAAAATCGCTACCTACGACATCGAGTGCCCTGGCATCAGCGATCCTGTATTGTATGTGCGGACGAAAGACACCGACCCAATTGAAGCGCTGAAGGATGCATCCGCCCTGCTGAGCAAACAATGCGATGGGTTCAAAAGGAAGTTTAAGAAGAAGGCGCAATAGGACATGCCCGTCAAGTCAGAAATCAGGACGCTCGCCATCGATGATGGACCGCTTTCAGATAGGGTGGTGCTGATAGGAACTATTTTTAGGGGCGCCGACTGGTTGGACTGCGTTCTTCGCTCGGAGATTGCCAGGGATGGCATGGACGCGACGGAAAAAATGGTGGGATTGACAAAGGAAAGCAAGCACTATGACCAGTTGAGGTTAATCCTGTTGGATGGCGTGACGTATGCTGGTTTTAACGTCGTAGATATCGTCGCGTTAAATGAGCAAACGAAGTTACCCGTAATCGTGGTTATGCGGTCACCGCCAAATCTTGAGGAAATAAAGGAGGCGCTGGTGAACCTAGATCGACAGGAAGAGAGATGGAAAGTTATCCAAAAGGCAGGTGAAATCTTTGATGTTTCTACTTCATATGGCTCCATTTTCATTCAACTCTGCGGCATCGACTTACCCACTGCCAGGGAGATCGTGCACCTCACCACAACGCACAGCAGAATTCCAGAACCGCTCAGGGTGGCGCACTTAATCGCGAGTGGTATTGCTACTACTTCCAAAGTTTAAATACGATATCCTTCTTATTACGGAGTAAGATGTTGCAAAAGTTCCGGGGTGTTAAAAGGGGTGCACTGGACATGGTCAACATCGACCCTCTGCAAACCGGAGGAAAACTCACCCCGGAGGCGAAGGATGCGCTTCTTCAGTGGGGAGACGGATACTCTGTCTGTGATTTCTGCCGTGGCGCTTTGGACGAGATCAAGACGCCGCCGATTTACGATTTCATTCATGAAGCGTTGCCGGAATTTCTGGGTGTAGAGCATGTACGCATAACGAACGGCGCACGCGAGGGTATGTTTGCGGTTATGCATGCCCTGGCTCAGAAAGATGGTTTGATCGTGCTAGATGGAAATGCTCATTATTCTTCGCTCATCGCTGCTGAACGGGCCGGGTTGGATGTTAAGACAGTTCCCAATTCCGACCATCCCGATTACAGGATAAATCCAGATGATTACACAAAGGCATTTGAAGAGGTCAAAAAAGATACCGGCAAGCCCCCCATGCTGGCACTGCTCACGTATCCGGATGGCAACTACGGTAACATCGTTGATGCGAAGCGCGTCTCGAAGATATGCCAGGAATACAACGTTCCGCTTCTGTTGAACGGCGCCTATGCCGTTGGAAGGATGCTCATCAGCGCTAAAGACATCGGCGCAGACTTCATCGTCGGAAGTGGTCACAAGTCGATGGCATCTTCTGGCCCCATAGGTGTGCTCGGTGTCAGGGATGGGTACAAAGACGTTATTTTCAGAAAATCAGAGCGCTTCGAGGAGAAGGAGGTTGAGATGCTCGGGTGCACAGCCAGGGGTGCGACGATCATGACCATGATGGCATCTTTTCCTTCTGTAGTGGAGCGTGTGAAACGCTGGGACGAAGAGGTGCGCAAGGCGCAGTGGTTTTCCTCGCAGCTGTAAAATTTAGGTCTGAGGCAATTGGGTGATAAACCGCACCAGCATGACCTATTGTTTTTTGAAGCACAAAATCTGTATGAGATATCGCAAAAAGCGAAGGATGGGCGTTACTTCCTGTACAATGAGCTAAAATCTCGCAAGATTCACGGCATCAAGCCCGGGTTGACGAAACACTTCAAGTTGAGCACGTTTGGTCTTGCCAAAGAAGAACTCGAACAGGTCGTGGACGCGTTCGCGGACATAATCAAAAAATACCAGTGATGCTTTATATCAATTTCAAGGGCACACCATCTGGCCTATACGCTATGCGCGGCTTGATGTCCACCCCCTTTAGCTTTTTAATTACATTAGGATATAGAATCACATATTCTTCTTCTAAATGCCTTGAAAGCCCTGGCTTGACGCTCTCCAGTTGGTCGAGCAGTTTTTGGACGTTTTCCTTTGAGCTGAACGAAAGCATCGCAGACGGGTGGACGCTGACACTTGCATCCAGGCAGTGCGCTATGGCATCTAACTGAAGTTTGAAAGCCTCAGACCGCGCTCCAGTCAATTTTGAAAACTCCTCTGGAGTGGTGCCCTTAAGCGATACCCTCACATGAGCGTTCTTGAATGGCGCCAGCGATCTCGCATACTCTTCGTCTATCAAAACGCCGGATGTCTCCAACATGAACGAGTAGTCGCTCTGCTCCACCAATTCCAGCACTTTTAATAGATGCTCTTTTCCAAGCGTGGGCTCGTTTCCACTTATCCTCAGCTGGGCAAGGCTGCGTTTTCTGGCTATTGCGTCCAAACGATTGAAAACGTCTTCTGGGGTGTAAAATTTCCCCGCCTTCTTGGGACGATCGCGCGGAAAGTCGCTCCAGCAGAATACGCATTTCAGCGGGCAGCCCACACAATCCGCAGTGGCGATGCCGCCATACCATCTATCAGCTCTAAATCGGTAATATTTTCTTGTATCATCCTTCGTTACGATTCGTTCAAGTTGTGCTGCGACCTTTAGCGGGTCATATGTCATTGTAAGTTTAATATGGATGTTCATCATAAATAGTGTAGCGTTTCAGTATCGGTCAGCGGCTGTAGTCTAGTGGTTAGGACTCAAGCTTCCCAACAACCTCTTTAAAAAGGTGGTTCCTGCTTTGCAGAAACACCTTCCTTCTGCGCAAGCAGAAGGGAAGGTTGACCAGAAACAAACCCTTTTGAGGGTTGCGGAGATAGCTTGAAGCTCGGGTTCGAATCCCGGCAGCCGCATGACGAGCGGAGTGAGGAATGTGGTGACCTGTGAAGAAATCTTTGATTTTTTTGATCGGCAACCGCACTTTTTGATGTCATTTGGTCAAGAGCTCTCCGATGCGGGCGCCTTTTAATGCATCCTTGCACAAACACTTTCGCTCTTCTGGAATCAGCGATACGCTTTTCATCAGAAGACTCTTTAGCTCATCTCCCTTGGATTTGGTCATCTCAACGATTTGTTGATAACTAATCTTGTCTGTAAAGCCAGCTGCGGGATTTGCAACTAATGCAATTGCCCCATAACAAATCTCAGCTTCCCTCGCGAGAATACATTCCGGTACATTCGTCATCCCAACGACATCACCTCCAAGAGATGCGAACATCTTGATTTCTGCATCCGTCTCGAGTCTGGGTCCTTCAGTGCAGACATACGTGCCCTTCTCATGTACTTTCACCTTCAACATCTCCGCAGCATTCATGACGGTCTTCCCAATCTCCGGGCAATAGGGGTGGGTCATGTCCACATGCACGGCATCGTCATAGAATGTGTAGGTCCTGTTCTTGGTGAAATCGATGAACTGGTCCAGTAGAACAAAATCTCCCGGTCTTAGCTTTGCACTTACGCCCCCAACAGATGTAGTTCCGATAATCCTCTCGACGCCCAACTTTTTCAGCGCAGCGATGTTGGCCCTGTAATTGATTTTGTGCGGTGGCAGTGCATGTCCTTTCTCATGTCTTGCTAAAAAAACGACCTCTCGATCCTCATACGACCCCATTTTTACTTTTGCAGCACCGTATTCAGTCTCGATGACCTTCTCCTTGGGGTCAGTCAATATGTCAAGGTCGTAAATCCCGCTTCCGCCTATGATCGCAACTCTCATTTTCACACCGCGTATCTCTTTCTGTTCTCATATTCTTCTCGTTTACCAGGATTCCAGTGACTCGTGCGACCATAATAACCCGTAACCCTGGAGATGTAATCGATGATCTTTCCCTTACCGGTCGGGCATCGCTTGTTCTTGCCCCTTGACACATGCCTGTTCTCGCACACGCTAAAATCTGGCGAGAAGGTGAAGTATGCCAGTTTCGTGTTTGATAGATTCCGGACGAACTCCTTCAGTCCACCAGGGTCGGGCCTACTCTCCCCCATCCATATGTGACATATCGCGCCACCGGTGAAATAGGGATGAAACTCAGCCTCGATATCAATCTTGTCAATCAGGGATATATCAGAATGATATGGCACATGCGTGCTGTTTGTGTAATAAACCCTATCATCAGAGCCCTGAACGTACGCTTTCTTGGGGAAACGGGATTTATCGAGCATGGCAAACCGATGCGCCGTGCTCTCTGCTGGCGTTTGCTCAAAGGTGTACACGACCCCATCCTTCTTGGAAAACCCGTCAATTCTATCCAACATGTGTTTTATGATATTTACGCCAAGTTTGGTTTGTGTGATTAAACTCTCCCCCGTCAGATTGTAGAGGCATTCATTTAATCCCACCATGCCAAACGTCAGCCTTCTGTTCTTGAAATCATAGTAGGGCATTCCGTCTTCAGTCTTCAACTTCAGCCACGGAAGGAGGTCCCATTCATCCAACGATTTTTTGATGATTTTGTTGCTTTCGAGCAATCCGAGACGTGCTATGTCCAGCTTCTCATCTAATAATTCGAAGAATCTCGATTCATTCTTCAACTCCAGCGCGATCTTGGGCAAATTTAATGTGATGATCTTATTTGAGCCGGTCCCCATGCCGCCCGCCGTCCATATTCCCCCCGCATGAGCAACCAGCAACCGGCAGCACATCGCTTGTACAAAACCCTCATCGAGATAATCGGCAGCCAGATTCAGGAAGTATGGCGCCCCAGTTTGTGCGGCTGCCTCCATCGTAGTCTTCCATAATGGATCATCCCAGTCAAAATCCTTGGTTATGGCAGTCGTCACAAGTGGAAATGTAAAGGGTGCACCATCCGCATCCCCCTCTCCCATAACCTTCATCAGGGCTTGATAGATGATTCTCGCCTCCTCCTCGAAGTCATTATACGTCTCGTCCAAGCGCTTCCCAGCCCAGACCGCAGGTTCATCTTTGAAATAGGGCGGGCATTTCACTCTCATGCCAATATTGGTGAAAGCGCTCTGTGAGCCAATTCTATTGGATTCATTCATCTGGAAGCAAAATCCCTGCAGGATTTGTTCGGTTTGCTCTAGGGTCAGATCATCGTAATGAAGGTGGGGTGCGAGCAACCAATTAAAGACATCC
>JAUWXC010000061.1 GCA_030616565.1 Methanocellales archaeon
CGTTGAGATAGTGGCAGGGCTGAGATGAAGATAAGGGAAAGGTTTGACGTGTTGAGGGGGAAAAAAGAGGGAGCGCTCATCGCATATATCTGCGCAGGAGACCCTACGGCAGAGAAAACCGTTGAGATAGTGGATGCACTGGTCAGAGGCGGTGTGGACCTGATCGAATTGGGACTGCCGTTCTCGGACCCCATAGCAGATGGTACTACGATTCAGGGGGCAATAGACAGAGCGCTGACCTCAGGGATGAATCCGGACAAATTCTTCAGAATTGTGGGCTCCATGAACGTCGACGTTCCGCTGATCGTGATGACCTATTATAACATCATATTCCGGAGAGGAGTCAAACGATTTGTATCTGATTGCAAATCTACCGGCATCGTTGGCATCATCGTGCCTGATCTTCCCATAGAGGAATCCGAAGAATTGCATCAATGCTGCCAAGACTCTGAAATAGACCTGATTTTCCTTGTGGCGCCCACCACAACAGAGAAGAGGATGAATCTGATCTTAAGCAAAGCGTCTGGCTTTTTATACCTCGTGTCGCGGCTGGGCGTGACCGGCGTGCGAGAGGATGTGGCAACGTCAACAAGAGGTTTATTAAAGCGCGTAAAGGCATCCATTCCCAAGGCGGTTGGATTTGGCATATCCAAGCCAGAGCATGTCAAGAAAATATTAGGGGCGGGAGCAGATGGTGTGATCGTCGGCTCCGCCTTTGTAAACATCATCGCGAAAAATGAGTCAAAAATGATGGAAGACTTAGCAGGCTTAGCAGCAACACTCAAGTCGGCCACGAAATGATGCACCGATAGGTTTAAATGTTCTTAGCGTGCTACTATGTGACACAGTAGCACAATACACTGGAGGTGATAATATGTCCAAAATTGGAAAAAGAGTGCGAATAGAAAGAATAACAGACAGGAAGAGTGGAAACTCGTTGATTATTCCTTTAGACCATGGCATTTCCATAGGTCCTGTCAAGGGACTGACGAACCTTGCGGAAACCGTGGACAAGGTGGCAGAAGGGGGCGCCAATGCCGTCCTGATGCAAAAGGGAATGGTTGCCCATGGCCACAGGGGATACGGCAGGGATATAGGTCTGATCATACACATGAGCGCCTCAACATCTCTTGGTCCAGACCCAAATAACAAGGTGCAGGTCTGTACCGTAGAAGAGGCGATACAGATGGGTGCAGATGCTGTCAGCGTACACATCAACATTGGCTCCGAGACGGAGGCGGAACAACTGAAGAAACTGGGAAATGTAGCAGAACGTTGCGATGCGTGGGGGATGCCATTACTGGCGATGATGTACCCCAGGGGGAAGAACATCAAGGACCCATTCGATGCAGAAACGGTGGCACACGTCGCACGAGCGGGAGCAGAACTCGGTGCTGACATAGTAAAGACCAACTACACCGGCGACCCAGATTCCTTCAAGAAGGTCGTTCAGGGATGTCCTGTGCCCGTGGTGATAGCAGGTGGTCCAAAGACGAAAACCGATAGAGATATCCTCGAGATGGTCAGAGGGGCGATGGACGTAGGCGCAAGAGGCGTGGCTGTCGGAAGAAATGTATTCCAGCACGAAAACCCAATAAAGATGACCAGGGCAGTAAGTAAGATAGTCCATAAGAACACATCTGTGGAGGATGCGCTGGAGGAGCTCAAATGAAGGGAAAATCCCTGTGGATCAAAGCCGATGAAGGGGCGTGGGAAGATAGGAAGCCAAGGATCACGACTGGTCTAGAATCTGGTGCTGGCGTTGTGCTCGTGAACGAGGAAGATGTGGAGAAGGTAAGGGAATTAGGCAGCATCAGGGTAGCAGCGCCTCTCAAAGGCGAGAAAGGCGATGCGGACATCGTCGTGATAGGAAAGAACAGCGAAGGCGGTGGAACAAAGGCGTTGCCAGACGATTTCAAGGATTCTCTGGATTTGAACCGGCTCAAGCGTCTGTCCAGAGACGGAAAGGAGACTGCAGCGTACGTTGTAATCAAAGGAAAGAGGTACGAAGAGTTTGCGGCTGCGCTGGGAAAAATCTGTGACCATTTAATAGTCATAGGCACCGACTGGAAAATCATCCCATTGGAGAATCTAATCGCAGCGCTCCAGGAGCACGATGTGGACATCATCGCAGGAGTTAGAAGTGCCGCAGAGGCAAAAGTCGCCCTTGAGACGCTGGAGCACGGTGCGGACGGTGTCCTTCTGGCTGCCGATGTGCCAGAGATAAAAAAAGTGGCGAGCATCATCGAAAGCATAGGGGCCAAAGGCATAACCCTGACTCCTGCAAGGATCACCTTGGTAAAACCGGTCGGAATGGGCGACAGGGTCTGTGTGGATACGTGCTCGCTTTTATCCAAGGGAGAGGGCATGCTGGTCGGCTCGCAATCCAATGGGTTATTCCTTGTGCACGCGGAGACGGAAGAGAGCCCATATGTGGCATCCCGCCCATTCAGGGTGAATGCTGGAGCGGTTCATGCGTACGTCAGGGTGGGCGATAAAACCAAGTACCTTTCTGAGTTGGGGGCTGGAGATGAAGTGCTGATTGTAAGTGCCAAAGGCACTTCAAAGAAGGCAATAATAGGACGAGTAAAGATCGAACGACGCCCGCTCATGCTCGTCGAAGCCGAAATAAAAGGGGATAAGATAAAGACGATCCTCCAGAATGCCGAGACGATAAAACTCGTGTCCAAGGACGGAGTGCCAAAAGCGGTCACAGCGCTCAAGAAAGGCGATGAGGTACTGGTGCACTATGAAGGGGGCGGCAGACATTTTGGCATGAAGGTAGAAGAGACGATCGTCGAGAAGTAGGGGGCAATCATGAAGATAGGCGACGTTAACCTTTTGGTGCCCAGAATAGTTGGAGTGGTCAGTACTATCGATGAAGTCATCAACGCAGAAAAAGCGGGAGCTGACTTGCTGGAGGTACGGATGGACTTACTCGATAGGATCGAGGATGTGAGCCAATTCTTCAAGGATGTCCGCAGATCCTCCTCGTTGCCAATCATCGCCACCAATCGCTGGTCGAAAGAAGGCGGCTCGTTTACCGGCTCAGAGCAGGAGAGGATTTCAGTACTGTCATCTGCGATGGACCTATCTGATGCCGTGGACATTGAGCTGAGAGCAGCGGGAAGAGATGTCGTGATAGAAAAAGCGAAAAAGCAGGGAATACCATCGATCATCTCATATCATGATTTTGACAAAACGCCCTCCAAGGAGCAGATGATGCGCATTTTAGAAGAGGCACGTAGCGCAGGCGATTTACCAAAGTTAGCGGTTATGGCAAAATCGCCCGGCGATGTACTTCAATTGCTGGAGGTTACGCTACAGGCGCAAAAGCCCTTGTGTACGATTGCCATGGGCACCCTCGGCGTCCACTCGAGAATTATTGCGCCGTTATATGGCTCTGCGTTGACATACGGTCATACTGGCAAGGCCAAAGCGCCCGGGCAGCTGTCCGTGAGCGAGTTGAGAGGCACGCTGGACATACTACTGAGGCGGTGAGTCAAAGATGAAAGAGGTACTGTACGGAATAATTGGAGACCCTATAGAGCATAGTCTATCGCCGGTCATGCATAATGCGGCATTCAGGCACCTGGGAATGGGTTGCATCTACCACGCTTTTAGGGTTGCCCTTGAAGATGTAGCGGACGCCATCTCGGGAGCAAAAACGCTCGGCTTTGGCGGGCTGAATGTGACGGTACCCCTCAAAGAGAGGGCTTTAGAAGTTGTAAACGCCGACCCTCTAGCGAAGGAAATCGGTGCGGTCAATACCATCAATTTTAAAGATGGCATCAACGGCTACAACACCGACGGCATCGGCGCCAAACACGCACTGGAAAAGCACGACATCAGCGTGAAGGATAAAAGGGTCCTGCTCTTGGGTGCTGGTGGTGCTGCACGGGCGATAGCATTTCAACTCGCGCATGACGGCGCAGGTCTCATCATCGCTAACAGAACGGCACCGCGGGCGGTCAAACTCGCACAGGACGTGAGGAGTGTAGGCGATGCCATAGGTACTGATATGGGCGACCTTGCCACACTGGTAAAGAAGGTCGACATACTGATAAACTCGACCTCGGTAGGAATGCACCCTGATGTGGATAAAACGCTGGTCACGGCTGACATGATGCGCAATGGTCTAGTCGTATTCGACATCGTGTACAACCTCATCGAGACGAGGCTACTGAAAGAAGCTAGGAAGGCCGGCGCCTCAACGATAGACGGAGTCAACATGCTCGTACACCAGGGTGCAGAGTCGTTTAGGATCTGGACTGGACGAGATGCACCAATAGAGGTAATGGAGGATGCTGTGAGATGCGCGCTAAAACGTTAATCGTCGGCGGCGCCGGCGAGATGGGGCAGTGGTTCGCACGATTTCTAAAAGAGCAGGGCATGGACGTCGCCATTGCGGACATCGACCCCCATACGTCTGAAATAGCAGGCGAATTGGGAGTTTCCATGGGCGATGTACCGGATGCAGGAGATTTTGACATCGTGCTGGTATCGG
Organism: Methanocellales archaeon; assembly: GCA_030616565.1. Classification (GTDB taxonomy): domain Archaea; phylum Halobacteriota; class UBA148; order UBA148; family JAUWXC01; genus JAUWXC01. The sequence goes on from JAUWXC010000061.1 coordinate 4,508, forward strand.
TTCCGATTGACGTGACGGAGGAGGTAATATCCAGGATAGCGCCAAAGATGAGGTCAGGCAGCCTGCTCACGGACGTGACATCGGTCAAGAAAGGTCCCATAGAGGCGATGAAAAAGGCGCCAAAGGGCGTCGAACTGATTGGAACCCATCCGATGTTCAGTCCCATTGTGCCGGATGTAAAGGGACAGACCGTGATCCTGGTGCCCGTAGAAGGGCGGGACGAGAGGTGGTTGCCGAAGATAAGAGCTCTCTTTGAGGATAATGGAGCGCACGTGGAGATGCTCTCTGCGGAAGAACACGATAGGATCATGGCAGTCGTTCAGGGGCTGACACACTTTGCATATATCTCAACGGGCGCAACTCTTGATGCATTGAACTTCGACATAGGCGAATCGCGGAGATTCATGAGCCCTGTCTACGAGATCATGATCGATTTTGTGGGCAGAATCCTGGCGCAGAATCCACACTTGTACGCGACGATTCAGACCAATCCGGAGGTGGAAAAGGTGCGCGACACGTTCATAGCCCGGTGTAAGACGCTTTCGGAAAGCATTAAAAAGGATGACATAGATGGGTTCGTCCGCTCGATGAGAAAGGCCGCGACACACTTTGGCGATACTGAGGCAGCCTTGAGACGGTCGGATAAACTCGTGAATGCGAAGATAGCCGAGATTGAAGAGCTGATGCACTCAATTGGAACTGAGAGGGTGTTGCAGCACATCTACTCCGGTGTTGTGCACCTCGGCGTTATCAAGCAGGTTACGCCTCAAACCGTCGTGCTGGAAAGAAACGGGAAATCCACCAGGCTAAAAATCGAGAACGTTAGGCTGCTCAGCCCAGACGAGTTGAAGCAGTGGAAGATTGAGAACTTGGCGCACCATAAACGGGACATATCCGTCGTCTTAGCGGAAAATGTCAAGCCCGATGCCATCGCCCAAATCGTCAAAGGCGTAGACGGCATCATATCTGCAGAAGTGATAGACACCTACAAGCTCAAGGAAGGACATCTCAGCATCACGCTCAGGATTGCCATCATGGGGGACA
>JAUWXC010000077.1 GCA_030616565.1 Methanocellales archaeon
AAGAAAGAGGTTTCTTATGGAAATATCGCTATAATCGTTATTTCGCTCATCAAAAACGACAAGTTGACATCTGAATGGGCAATTAAAGACCTTAAGCAGGTAGCTGCAGATGTCCATGGAGACATCGCTGGCATCGGGGAGGATTATGTGATGGTAACGCCCATGTCAGTGAAGATTGACAGGACCAAGATCCTTGGTGGAAGATAGTGCGTCGCGAATTTGAGATGAAGAGCTCTTGCCCAATCTGTGGTACAGAGCTCATTTTCCGCTGGCAACCTGATGAGATTCCTCATTTTGATGAGATTATGTACATCAGCGCCACCTGTGAGTGTGGATTTAGATATGCTGACACGTTGATTTTGTCTGAACAAGAGCCAGTTAGGTACGAGCTGACCGTATCGTCTCCAGAAGACCTTAACGCAAGAGTTGTCCGGTCTACTTCAGGTACGATCAGGGTTCCAGAGCTCGGCATAGATATCGAGCCTGGCCCTGCATCAGAGTCCTTCGTGACGAATGTCGAGGGCGTTCTCGAGCGCGTCAAGAATGTGGTAAAAATGACGAGAAAGTGGACCGACGATAAGGCCAAATTGAAGCGCATCGATGAAGTCCTGAACACAATAGGGAGTGCAAAGTCAGGCGATGCGCAGCTCACCGTCATCATAGAAGACCCATTTGGAAATAGTGCCATCCTCTCCAAACGCGCTACTAGTCGAAGTCTCACAAATGAAGAGACAGCCAAACTAAAAACCGGGATGATCGTGCTTGACACGAGCAAGGGATGTCCAACGTAGTTGCTGATCAGACGATCTGCAGGTCCCCGACCATAATTCCCTTTTCTACGACTTGTCCGACGATTTTTCCGCCCGTAATTTTTAACGCGCTCTTCACGTCCTTCTCTGGAAGTATTATCAAAAACCCCATGCCCATATTGAAGGTTTTGTACATCTCTTCGTCGCTTATGTCACCTTCTTCTTGCAGAAATTTGAAAATCGGATGCGGGGTCAGGGGTGTATCGAAATTAAAACCGTGCCTGGTAAGACGCCTCAATTTTAACAAACCGCTGCCCGTGACGTGCGCCAATCCGTGCACCTCGCACTGTTTCACCAAATCTAATATCTCCATATAGATGCGTGTTGGGGTCAGTAATTCTTCTCCAATGCTCTTCTTCGTCGGTGGAAACGCACCCTCGTATGAGTGCCCTGCACTTTCAATTACCTTTCTCGCCAGCGTTAGTCCATTGCTGTGTATTCCGGAGCTTGGTAAACCTAAGAGCAAATCGCCAATCTGGATGCCCTCACCGGTGATTATTCTATCTTTTGTGACGATGCCAACGCAGGTGCCAGCCAAGTCAAATCCACTGATGATGTCCGGCAGCGTCGCCATCTCGCCCCCAACAATGGAGATGTTCGATATCTCGGCGCCTTTCTGAAGTCCGATTCCGATTTGTTCCGTTATGGATTCGTCGGGTTTTTCCATCGCAAGATAGTCCACAAATGCAAGCGGTTCTGCTCCTATCGCCAACAAATCGTTCACGTTCATTGCTATGCAGTCGATGCCTACGGTATCCCATTTTTTCATCGCATTTGCAACAAGCACCTTAGACCCAACGCCATCCGTGGTCATCGCGAGCGCATATTCGCCCATGTCGATTAACCCAGCATAGTGCCCTATCTCTGCCAAGGGCGCGCCAAATCCTTTTCGCTTGAACCTCAGACGTTTTGTCAGTCTTGCGATGCTCCGCTCTTCTTTGGCAGTATCAACGCCGGCTTTGGCATACGTCATTTCGTTCATCGCTCTGCACCTAGGTTGAACTCGTCATGCAGCGCTATCACAGTTTTTTCCACATCCTTCTCATTGACGACAAATGAGATGTTCGCCTCGGATGAGCCCTGGGAGATCATCCGCACGTTGGCGCCCACTCTCCCCATGGCAGAGAACACGCGTCCGGCTACACCAAGAGTGCCGGCCATGCCAGCGCCAACAACGGCAATGGCACAGACGTCTTCATCGTGTGTGATGCTTTTCACGACATCTTCTCTGAATTCTGACTTGAGAGCGTTAATCGCCTTGTGCAGACTTGCTTCATCTACCACTATAGATATGTTCGCCTCGGATGAGCCCTGGGAGATCATCATGATGTTCACATCCGCCTCGGCAAGCGTCGTGAAAACCCTTGCAGCAACGCCTGGGGTGCCAGCCATGGCAGCGCCGCTGACGTTGATTAATGCAACATTTTTTATGATTGTAACCGCTTTGACTATATCCTTGATCTCCTCATGAGCTTTTACGATAGTCGTACCAGGGTGCTCGGGGTTAAACGTGTTTTTTACCCTAACAGGAATTCCCTTTTGGATCGCGGGCTCTATGGTCTTCGGATGAATTACCTTCGCGCCGAAATACGAGAGTTCCATTGCCTCAAGATATGATATTACTGGCAACGTCCGTGCCTCTGGAACGAATTTTGGGTCAGCGGTCATGACTCCGTCTACATCGGTCCAGATCCAAATCTCGTCGGCATCTATGGCAGCGCCGATGATGGATGCAGTGTAATCAGACCCCCCTCTACCCAAGGTGGTTATAACTCCGTTTTTGTCGACTGCTATGAAGCCAGATACACCTGGAATGACCTTTTTAATTTCAATCAGTGGGAGAAGGCACTTTCTGACCTTATCATTGGTTATGTCGAACAGGGGTCTTGCATTTTTAAAAATGCTGTTGGTTACGATGCCGGCTTCTCCACCTGTGAGCGATATTGAGTCCAGTCCCATGGAGCGCATCACACCCGAAAGTATGGGGGTTGAGAGTCTCTCTCCGAACGATGAGAGGTAATCGTGCGACCGATCGGTCAGCTCTCTCAAGTGACTTATGCTGATCAGGGATTTTCTCAGGTCATCGAGCTTGAGGTTTAGCCCCTCAATCACTTTTTTTGTTATTTCTTTATCGTCAATGGCTTCTTTTGTAGCATCGTGATATCGTTTTGCAAGTCTTTTTATGAATAAATCGATCTCTGCTACATCTCCTTTTTCAGATGCCTTTTTTGCCTCTTTTTCCAGTTCATCTGTCACACCAGACAGCGCCGATACTACGACGACGATCTCGTTCTTATCATCATAAAAGCCCCTAATGAGCGATGCTACATTTTTTATCCTTAAGCCGTCGGCAACAGAGGTTCCACCGAATTTCATCACGAGTCTCATGGGCATCACTTTACGGTAGTAATACGTGCCCCTTAACAATATAAATGGTGCGGATTTAGAAGGAAAGATATGGTACAACTTTAACGAACGCCCATGCCAGCATGCCAAAGGACGCTAGCAGTGTGAGCAGATATGCCTTTTTGCTCCAGTAAAGGACCTTTCTTCCATCCAGGACACCAAGCGGAAGCATGTTAAAAGCGGCGATGAACACATTGATGATGAATCCATAGGTTCCGATCTTGGTAATAAAGCCTCCAACCCATATGAGAGGCAAAAACAAAAATGCAAGAAGTAAATTCATGATCGGTCCCGCGACCGCAATTTTTCCATTTTGCTTGGGCGTTATGTGCGGACCGAATATCATGACCGCACCCGGAGCAGCAAATACAATTCCAGCCATGTATGCGAATAGAATTGCGAACATCAGCATAGGAAGACTCATCCTGAATTCCGCCCAACACCCGTACCTCTGCGCGACGACCTTGTGTGCCATTTCGTGCAGTAAAAATGCTATCCCCACGGTGAGTAGTGCTAATATCATCGGTCTTATCAGGTCAAATGGAGATATTCCCCCATACATCCACTCTTCGCGTGCGAATAGAATCGCAAATGCGAGGGATATCGCCAGCCATGCGATTATAAGATGCTTGATCTCCGTCTCACTTGTTCTTACTTGAATCATACTTCCTCTTAAAATCGTATTCCTGTCAGACTAAATATGACCCATGCCCCTACAAACGTTCCGATGATGCTCCCCACGTTAGCCAGCGCTGCCACAAGGATCACCCTGAACAATCGGTTCCTCCTCAGTTCACTGAACGTTTCGATGTTCGTTAGAGCGGTTAAATCCTCGCCGGTGGGTTTCCTCACCCATGCTTCCACCAATCCGGCAAACCATCCTGCAGCCAAAAATGGATTAAGCGAGGTCAGCCATGCCACGCTGAACGCGGTAAGAATTGAAAATGGATGACCTCTTGCCAGCGCCGCACCAGCTCCGCTAAGCACACCATTTATGACAAACCAGTACCCAAGAGCGAGGAGCAAGGTATGAGCAGATGCCCCTGAAAGGACTAAAAGCGAAAAGATCGCCGTAATGAGCGCTATGGTGGCTACTCCAAAAACCTTCGCCATGTTAACCCTTTTCTTTGGGAGGGTCGTCAATTCCCCCAATGGTGGGATTACCTCTGGATGGGAAAGAAATTTCTGAACTCCTTCCCTGTGCCCTGCTCCTATCACAGCAACGACCTTGCCCTCCTTGACTAGGTTTAATAGATTGCCTGCGATGTATGCATCCCTCTCATCCACGAGAACCTTCGCAGCATTAGGTGAGAATCGTCTGAGCTCAGAGATGAGATGAGTGACGACGTCCTCATCCGTGATCGTTTCTATATCGATTTCCTCTTTTCCAAAGCCGAGAAATGTGCTGATGAATGCAAAAAGCATCTTCAGTTTTTCAACAACTCCCATTCTGCTCCAGAAGCGCTGTAGCGT
>JAUWXC010000069.1 GCA_030616565.1 Methanocellales archaeon
CTTCGTATACGATCACGTCATGTCCAAGTTTAGCCAAATCCGCCGCTGCTGTGAGTCCGGCGGGTCCAGACCCTACGACTGCCACTTTTTTTCCAGAGGTTTTTGCTCTACTTGAAACGTTGGCCCCCTTTTGTCGTTCATGGTCTGCCACAAATCTCTCAAGCCTGTTTATCGCGAGCGGCTCTCCTTTTTTGCCCAATACGCAGAACTTCTCACATTGGTTCTCACATGGACAAACTCGTCCGCAAATCGCTGGCAGGTTGTTTTTCTTTTTGATGACCTTGATCGCACCATCAAAATCCTCCTCAGCAATGCACTTGACAAACGCAGGAATCTCAATTCCAACAGGGCATCCCTGTACGCATCCTGATTCGGCGCACTGTAGGCACCTTTTCGCCTCCAAAACTGCTTGTTCTGCAGTATAGCCCAATGCCACCTCATCAAAATTGTGGATGCGCTTCTCGGGCTTTTGCTCTGGCATCGGTTGCCTCTTCAGTGATGACACCTTTTCCACCTCTCCAATGCCACCTTTTCCTCCTCAAGATACGTTCGCTGCCTGTTCATCAGTTCTTCAAAATCAACAAGATGAGCATCAAATTCAGGACCATCCACGCACGTGAATTTCGTCTCACCACCAACCGTAACCCTGCAGGCGCCGCACATCCCAGTTCCATCCACCATGATCGGATTCAGGCTGACAAGAGTTTTTATGTTATGCGGTTTTGTCACTTTTGCGACCGCCTTCATCATCACGGTAGGTCCTATTGCTAAGACCATATCGATATTTTGCTCTGTGATTAACTTTTGCAAAACGTCCGTAACAAAGCCGTGATGCCCCTTCGAGCCATCATCTGTTGCAATATGAAGTTCATCGCTTACTTGCTGCATCTCTTTTTCAAAAATCAGCAATTCCTTGGTCCTGGCTCCTATGATGGAAATAACTTTATTGCCAGCGTCTTTCAAGGCCTTAGCTTCTAAATAAAGTGGGGCCACTCCCACACCACCGCCGACGCAGACTACCTTGCCATATTTTTTAATCTCAGTTGGCTTTCCTAGCGGGCCGGCCAAATCAGCTAGCGAGCCCCCCTCCTTTAAACTTCCCAACTGCTTGGTGGTCTTGCCGACTTCCAGAAAAATGGTCGTTACTGTTCCCTGCTGAACATCCAAGTCAGCGATTGTCAGCGGGATTCTCTCCCCACTCTCATCTACCCTGATAATTATGAATTGTCCTGGTCTGGCTTTCTTGGAAATCAGAGGGGCGTTTATCGTGAGCGATTTAACGGCCGGAGCAAGCTCTTTTTTGGCAACTATCCTGTACATAATCTATGGGTTTGATGCGCTGACAAACTATAAATCCTTCTAAAATGGTTTAGACGTTGGTAGCATGCTTGAGTCTTTTTACCCGATAATTGGACAAATCGTCGTCTACTTGTTTGCAATACTCCTAGTAGCAACCATCATCGTCGCGATTTTGATTTCATACTCTTTCAAGACGGAGGTTTTTCCTTTTCCAAACCTGATGCTCTCCGGTATACTGGTTTTGGAAGGTCTTGTCAAGGCGTTTTTCCGACTGTTGAACGTAGATGACTCGATAGCAGACAACGTCATCGTTCAGTTAAAGAACAAAATCTCGTTGAAACAATTTGAGAGCCTGCCCTTTGACAAGAAAGCGATATTTTTGCCGCAGTGTTTGCGCTCTACAGACTGTCCAGCCAAGCTCTCCCCCGAAGGCATCCAGTGCATAAATTGCGGTCAGTGCGATATCGGGGGGGCAAAGAAAATTTTAGAGGAGATGGGGTACATGGTTTTTATCGTTCCCGGATCGAGTTTCATCAAGCGAATGGTCAGGAAATATAAACCAGAAGCGATTTTGGGCGTTGGGTGCATTGCCGAGGTTAAAGGCGGATTGGAATTGTGCCATCGGTTTGGTGTACCGGCCATTGGCATATTGTTAGACAGGGATGGGTGCATCTCTACTACCTTAAACTGGGATACCTTTTGTGATACGACAAAAGCAGATATCATGCTACAATCACGTTCGTAATTTCGTCTATGGAAATTGCTGAAAATCCGTTTTCGTTCAGATGCTGGGCGAATTTCGCTGGCACGTCTCCTGTTGGGTGATATACAATTGTCATCTCTGGGCTGCATCTTTCCACCATTTTTATCAGGCCATTGAAATCGAGGTGGTCGCTTATTCTAATTCGCTTATGTGGCTGACATTCTCGTCCGGTCAAAACGAATTTGTCAAGGCGATCTGGCAAGCGGTGTAAATGCCACGGAGGAACGACGCTCATTTTGCCCCCGTTCTCTCCCAGACCAACCAATGGCTCAGCGCCTTCCATCAATTGTCTGGTCAGCTCTAGGGATTTGTGCTCCATCTCGACCTCATCATAATAGCCAAAATGCCTGAGCAATTCAACAGCCCTCTGCGCCTTACCAAACGGATATGCACCAAACGCCACACCCTCCCCGATGGCAGCCTTAAAGCCCTCTGTGTCGTCTTCAAACCTGCATCCGGGGTCTAAAGGATCGCCGTAGTTTGCCTCCGTGATCAGAACATCGCATTTTGGGAGGTGAGATACATCCTTCACATCTCCTGTTGCTAGGATATGCGTTCCAACTTCGTTTTCCCAGGAAAAAGCTGTCGCGCCGATGGTGTGCCCAGTTGGATGGGTGCGGACTTTAACACCGTCTATGTCTATAACCTCACCGGTCTTGAATGTCATTCCAGTAAACCTGCACCCGTACCTGATTTCAAGCGCCTTAGCCGTCTTTTCAGATGCTATGGATTTTGGAGAGAGCATTGCCGAGTTACCATGATGATCCGAGTGCGCGTGCGTGATCAGGAGGATCTGCTCCACATTGGGGGAATAAGAGGTATCGATCCCAAATATGCGTTGAACATCAAGTCTGAACAAGACCGAAAAATGTGGTTTATACCCTCTGGCTCCTTTCATTCTGATGGGCAATACGCCGAGATCGATCAATCTCTCCAAAAGACTCCACCCCCCCTCAAGTGGAGTTGTGTTTCAAGGTATATATAGGTGCATCAAAAGCAAGAGCTCATTTAGATGATGATAATACCTCATTAAGTGTTGCCTCTAGCGCGTCAGCCTGTGTAAGTCCGACAAATTGTTTGATTATTTTGCCATCGACTTCAATGACCAGCATTGGGATGCTGCGCACGCCGTATTTTGTTGCCATTTGTCTATCCTTATCCACGTTTACCTTTCTGAACGCCACCTTGTTGCCGAATTTGTTTTCTAACTCTTCTATGATCGGCGTCTGCGCCTTGCATGGCGGGCACCAGTCTGCATAGAAATCGATCAATATGGGTTTGCCCAATGATATCACTCCTCAGGAGAATCTTATTACTTATGCATAAAACTTTTGAGACGAAATTTCGAGACGAAAGACTAATTATTACCTAATGACTTTTGTGTTATTGCTCCGGTAGTGTAGCTCGGCCAATCATTTGGGACTCTCACTCCCAAGACTGGGGTTCAAATCCCCACCGGAGCATAGCTGGATTATATGTTCTCGCTTAAGGTCCGATTTCCTTGAGGGCTTGGTAAAGGACAACTAACACTGTTATGCTGAAAACCAAGCATATCAGATCGCCCCCCAGCGTCGCCATCTCACTCGGAGGGCAGTAATGGGCCAAGTATAAATGTATCAAAATGCCCACTATCAACACGGCCAGTATTATCGCAAAATGTTTGATCATACTGATAAAGGTCGCGGGTTTGGTGAACATACGTGCCTGCAAGAAATCTCGGTTCATGCTAAGAATTTTGTAGATGATGTATATGGAGCCAATTGAAAACACCACCGTTAGCCCATGGACTATGCTGTGATTAACCATTTCATACCTCCATTTTTTAGTCTATGATTATTTGTTGTCTTTATGATATATACTGTTTGTTGTCTTTATTGATGCATTTATTTCTCTAAGTATCATAGAAATGGGGCCAGATTTAAATATCCAGAAATGGTTTTGGTGAGTGTATGAAAAGGCTCCTTCGTTCGCTCGTTAGTTCCATCCGGAGGGGGGCAGTGATGCTGGATTGAGAATGCCCGAGAATTTTGTGAGGATGTGTTGATGGATCTCGAGGGTTATACAAGGCGCGCTCTGCGCAGGGGCGAAAGTTATAACACCGTTCTTAAAAAACTGACAGATCGCATCATTGAGGTTAAAGGAATTTCATTAAGCGAAGCCAAAGCCCTGGCCAAAGCCATCCTAGGGGAAGTGGAGGTGACATCTCATCTGGAAGATGATTTGATGTCATTGCCCCCTTCGGCGTCACGATGGGCGAATTCGGTGTTGGCTCTAGGGGCGAAGGTGATTTTTACACACATACAAAGATCGCTGAGATCATCGGAGATACTGGTGCGCTCATCGACTCTACTCAGTTGGATGATTCTGGCGCAGTCTCCGTGAATGGGAAATATGTAGTTGTAACGGTCGACGGAATGCATTCGCGGCTGAGTGATTTCCCCTTTCTGGCTGGGTTTCATGTTACGAGGGCGGCGTTGCGCGATATCTATGTCATGGGCGCCTGCCCGATTGCGCTCTTCTCTGACATTCACTTGGCTGATGATGGAGATGTTGCCAAGGTATTCGATTATACGGCCGGCATCGCTGCTGTGTCAGAATTGGTCAACGTACCGCTGATCACGGGAAGCACGCTCCGCATTGGGGGAGATATGGTGAGTGGAGACCGGATGACCGGTTGCGTTGGCGCGGTTGGTATCGCTGACAATTTGACACCTCGCAAAGAAGCGAGGCTTGGCGACCTAATTTTGATGACTGAAGGTGCTGGCGGAGGAACGATCTCCACTGCGGCCCTCTACTTTGGACGACCCCACATCGTGCGCGAAACGATAAACGTGAGATTTTTGAGAGCATGTCAGGTGCTGTTGGATGCAGGATTTATTCC